>NZ_JABXEM010000126.1:0-31372 GCF_013372595.1 Myxococcus sp. AM011 | reverse complement strand
GCACACCAGCGCCGAGCGATAGGACGACATGCCCCTGCGCACCCCACGCACCACCACCCGCACGCCCATGGCCTCCATCCGCGCGCAGACGAAGGGAGGCGCCCAGGCCGCGTCCGCGCGCCCGGAGAGCAAATCCTTGGCGAGCGTCTCGTAGCTGGACGCGACGCTCACCTCCACCAGCTTGCCCAGCGCCCTCTGGAGGAAGGCCGCCAGCCGGTCCGCGCGCTCCCGCGCCATCTCGCTGCCCAGGGACGGCGGCAGCCCGAAGCGGAAGGAGTGCCTGGAGGTGGAAGGGACTTGAAGGGTCATGCTGCCCCCCTGATTACCCCTCCCTGCCCAGTCGCGCCACTTCGTCGTCGGCGAGACCGAACGTCGCCTGGAGCATGTCCAGGATGCGCTGCTCCGGAACGCTGGGCTCGCCGCCCGCGTGGGCGATTTTCGTGGCCAGCCGGAACGCCTTCACCCGCTGGGCGTGCGTCGTCAGGCCGTGCGCCAGGACATGGAGTCGCTGGGGCAGCCCTTCCGCGGACAGCGCCGCCACCGACTCGCTCACGAAGCTCTGCGCGCGCTCCGGGCTGACGTTCTCGAAGAGGGGGTCCGCCGCGAAGCTCTCCACCAGCGCCCGGGCCTCGGCCTCCTTCAGCCGCCCGTCCGCCGCGCTCACCAGCACCATGACCTCCGCGTACAGCCGCTCCAGCGGCTCGCCCAGGGCCTCCGCCAGGCTGCCGCCGTTCTCGATGACGTCGATGATCTGGGCGACCTCGTCCTCGGAGATGCCCAGCGCGGCCTGGAACGTCTTGAGCAGCCCCAGCTCCGTGCGCGTGGCCCGCTGGTCCGCCAGCGCCACCGCCGCCGCCAGCCCGAAGGCCAGCATCCGGTTCTTGTGGTCCGGCAGCCGACGCCGGAGCGACGAGAGCACGTCCTCCAAGTCTCGCGCCTCGGACAGCCGCGCCGCGCTGGACTCCACCAGCGCGTTGAGCTCCTCCGGACGCGTGCCCTCGAACTCCGGCCGCTCCAACACGCGGCTGAGCAACGTCTGCATCTCCCGCTGAGACACACGGCCGTCGGCCATCGCCGCCAGCAACATCGCCTCCACCAGCGCGGCGTTACGCTCCTTGCGCGCGCTCACTGCCTGCTCTCGAGCCATGGACTGGCTCCCCCTTGCGTGTCCTGCGTGTCTTGAGTGGGCGCCACCGCCACTCCCGCCTCGCTCGCGTTCAGCGGGTCGGGGTTGAGCGCCCTGTCCATCAGGTGCGACGGCCGCACGTTGGCCATCGCGTTGAGAAGGCTCTGCCGGACGTTGGGAATCTCCTTGCCCAGGTCCTCCACCAGCCGCTGCATCCGCTTGCGCTGGAGGTTCTCCTGCGTGCCGCACAAGTCGCAGGGGATGATGGGGAAGGCCTTCAGCTCCGCGAACTTCGCGATGTCCTTCTCCGGCGCGTAGCACAGCGGCCGGATGACCACGTTGCGCCCGTCATCGCTCTTCAGCAACGGCGGCATCGCCTTGATGGAGCCGGCGAAGAACATGTTGAGCAGGAGCGTGTGGATGAGGTCGTCGCGGTGGTGGCCCAGGGCAATCTTGGTGCACCCCAGCTCCACCGCCGCCGTGTAGAGGATGCCCCGCCGCATGCGCGAGCACACCGCGCACTGCGTCTTCCCGGGCGGCGTCTTCTCCAGGACGATGCTGTACGTGTCCTCCTTGAGGAGCTTGTACTCGTAGCCCTCTCGCTGGAAGTACTCCTCCAGGACGTGTCCCGGAAATCCAGGATGTCCCTGATCCAGGTTCACCGCGAGCAGGTCGAACTTCACCGGCGCGCGGCGCTGCAGCTCCCGGAGCAGGTAGAGCATGGTGTAGGAGTCCTTGCCTCCGGACACACCCACCATGATGCGGTCCCCGTCCTCGATGAGGCGGTGGTCCGCGATGGCTCGGCCCATGTGGCCAAGCAGACTCTTTTCCAGGCGCTGGACGTCATTCATCGGCGTGGCCATCCTAGCGGCGGCCCGGGAAAAAACACGTCATTCAGGCGGTCCGGTCCGCTAGCCTGCCCAGCTCGATGCCTACCTACCCGCAGGGTGACGTGGACGTGGTGGATTCCGCCGGGGCCCAGAGCGCCCTCCAGAAGCTGGAGGCGGCCCGCGAGCTGGCCGTGGACCTGGAGGCCGACTCCATGCACGCCTTCCGCGCCCGGTTGTGCTTCCTCCAGGTCGCCACCGACGAGGACGTCTTCCTCTTCGACACGCTCCAGCCCGGCGTGGAGGCCCGGCTGCTCGCCCCGCTGCTGGCCGACCCGGAGCGCACCAAGTACTTCCACGCGGCCCAGGGCGACTTGCAGTTCCTGGCCGAGGGCGGGGTGCGGGTGCGGGGCCTGTTCGACACGCACCGGGCCGCGACGCTGCTGGGCTGGCCCAAGGTCGGACTGGCGGACGTGGCCCGGGAGAAGCTGGGCGTGGAGCTGCCGAAGGAGCATCAGCAGTCCGACTTCTCGCTGCGCCCCCTGCCCCCGGGCATGCACACCTACATCGCCAACGACGTGCGCTACCTGTGCGAGCTGGGCCGGCAGGTGCGCGAGTCGTGCCGCGAGGCGGGCATCCTGGAAGAGGTGGTGCTGGACTGCGACAGGCTCTGTGACGAAGCCGTGGCCCGGCCCGACGTGGGCGCGGACTTCAAGCCCAAGCTGCCGCGCTCGGGGCTGTCCCCCACTCAGCTGACGCTGGCGAACGCCATCGCGCACGCGCTGCACCGCAAGCGACTGGAGTGGGCGGAGCAGGAGAACATCCCCATGGGGCGCATGCTCTCCAACATGGCGCTGGCGGACATCGCCACGCGGCTGCCCTCCACGCCCAAGGACCTGGCGCGCGCGGCGGGCGTGCGAGGCGCCTTCGTGCGCGCCCATGGTGACGAGGTGCTCGCCATCGTCCGCGTGCAGTTGGAGAAGTCGCGCAACGGCGAGCTGCCCCAGGAGCGGGAGAACAAGGGCCCCAAGGACACCAACCGCCGCAAGCGCGAGGACGCCCTCAAGGCCTTCCGCGTGGAGAAGGCCACCGAGCGCAAGGTGACGCCCAGCGTGGTGCTCACCAATCCGCTGATGGACGCGCTGCTCGCGCAGCCTCCCGGGAATCTGGAGGAGCTGGCCCAGGTGCCCTACTTCGGTGACAAGCGGTTGCAGCTCTACGGCCCCGCCCTCATCGAACTCCTGGCCGCCTTCCCCGTCGTCGGTGGCTGAGCGCCGCGCTGTCACGCCACCGCGTCACATCTGACACCTCGTGGAAGCACTACCGTCTCCCGGGCGGCAATGATGGAATGCCCCCCGTCACGAGTCGCCCTTGGTCTGGCGGACGGAGCTTCCCGATGCGGTTCGGACACCCTGGCGCGGTCATCGCCCTGCTGCTGACGCTGCTCCACGCGGGCTGCGTCAGCGGCTCGCGTGAAGTGGCCTCGCGGGCGCCCCCACCCGTGGCTCGAGCACCTGTCGCACCGCCCCCCGTCGAGGACACCCGCGTCCTGTCGCCACCGGGCCTGCGCCTCGACTGGAGCGCACGGCCCACGCGCCAGACGGTGACGCTGGAGCTGGACCCTCGGAAGGAGACCTTCCGGGGCACCGTGGACGTGGAGCTGTCGCTGTCGGAGCCCACGCGCACGCTGTGGCTGCACGCCTCCGAGCTGACCGTGAGCCAGAGCCACTTCCAGGTGGGGGACACGCGCGTGTCGACGGAGGCGCTGCCCGTCGGTGACGACCTGCTCGCCTTCGTCGCGCGCGAGCCGCTTCCCGCGGGCCACGTCACGCTGCACGTCGAGTATTCGGGCCGCGCGTACGACAAGGAGGACAGCGGCGTCTTCCGCGAGCAGGAGAGCGGGAACTGGTACGCGATGACGCAGTTCCAGCCGCTGTACGCGCGGCGCGCCTTCCCCTGCTTCGACGAGCCCGCCTTCAAGATTCCCTGGGTGCTGAGCTTGCGCGTGCGCGCGGAGGACTCCGCCTTCGCCAACACCCCCGTGCGCTCCGAGGAGCCGGGGACGGACGGCTGGAAGACGGTGCGCTTCCAGACGACGCAGCCTCTGCCCACGTACCTGGTGGCCTTCGCGGTGGGGCCCTTCGAGTCGGTGGACGCGGGGAAGGCGGGACAGAACGGAGTGCCGGTGCGCATCGTCGTGCCCAGGGGCCGCGCGGCGGAGACGACCTGGGCCGCCTCCGTCACCCCGCCGCTGCTCTCGGAGCTGGAGACGTGGTTCGGCACGCCCTACCCCTACCCGAAGCTGGACGTGCTCGCGGTGCCGGGACTCCTGGGCGGAGCGATGGAGCACCCGGGCCTCATCACCTTCGGCGCGCCGCTGGTGCTCGCCGAGCCCGGGAAGGACACCGTGTGGCGACAGCGCGGCTTCGCGGAGACGCAGGCGCACGAGCTGGCGCACCAGTGGTTCGGCAACCTCGTCACCCCCGCGTGGTGGGACGACCTGTGGCTCAACGAGTCCTTCGCGGACTGGCTCGCCTTCAAGGTGGTGAAGCGCTGGCGTCCGGAGTGGCGCGGAGACATCCGCCGCGTGGAGGCCCGAGGCCACGCCATGCGCGAGGACTGGCTCGTCACCGCGCGCAGCATCCGCCAGCCCATTGAAGCGCCCGGGGACATCCACAGCGCGTTCGACGGAATCACCTACGGCAAGGGCGCCGCCGTGCTCGCCATGTTCGAGTCCTGGGTGGGCGCCGAGGCCTTCCAGCGCGGCGTGCGCCACTATCTCCAGGCGCACGCGCGGGGCACCGCCACCACGGAGGACTTCTTCCAGGCGCTGTCGCTCGAGGCCGGCCGGGACGTCGCGCCCGTGTTCTCCTCGTTCCTGGACCAGCCCGGCGTGCCGCTGGTGGCGATGACGCTCCAGTGCCCCAAGGACGGCCCGCCACGGCTCGCGCTGGAGCAGCGGCGCTACCTGCCGCTCGGGGCGAAGCAGGCGGAGGACTCGCGGCCCTGGCAGGTGCCGCTGTGCGTGCGCTACGCCGTGGGCGAGAAGGACGGCCGCGTCTGCACGGTGCTCACCGAGCCCACGGGCTCGCTGGAGCTGACCGAGGCGAAGGGCTGTCCGGACTGGGTCCATCCCAACGCGGAGGCGCGCGGCTACTATCATGCGTTGCTGCGCGGAGATGGGATGGAGCGGCTGACGCGACAGGGCGGCCGGCAGCTCACCGTTCCGGAGCGGCTGGTGCTGATGGCGGATGCCCAGGCGCTGCTCTCCAGCGGCGAGCTGGACGTGAGCCAGGCCCTCACGCTGGTGACGCGGCTGGGTGAAGGAGGCTCGGACCTGGTGAACAGCGCGGCGGGCGTGGTGGGCAGCGTGCACACGGACCTGGTTCCGGATGCGCTGCGTCCGCACCGGGCGCGCTTCGTGCGAGGGCTCTTCGGCGACCGCGCGCGCTCGGTGGGCTTCGTGTCCAGGCCCGGCGAGAGCGAAGACTTGAGGTTGATGCGCCCCACGCTGATGTGGATGGCGGCCAACGAGGGCGAGGACCCGAAGCTGCGCGCCGAGGCCCGTCGACTCACGCTGCGCTGGCTCGAGGACCGGACCTCCCTGCCTCCGGAGGACGCGGCCACGGTGCTCCAGTCCGCCGCGGTGGCCGGAGACGCCGCCCTGCACAAGAGACTGCGAGACGCCGCGCGCACCGCCACCACCGAGCAGGAGCGTGGACTGCTCTTCGGAGCGCTGGGCGGATTCCGCGACGCGGCGCTCGCGCGCGCCAGCCTGGAGCTGCTGCTGGACGCGAAGGTGGACACGCGCGAGGCGCTGGCCATCCTCTTCAGCCAGCTCTCGGAGACGCACACGCGAGAGGTGGCCTTCGCCTTCCTGCGCGAGCATTTCGACACGCTGCGCGAGCGGCTGCCCCGGGACATCTCCACGTGGCTGTTGTCGAGCGGCGCCTTCTTCTGCGACGCCAGGCACCGTGACGAGGTGGAGCGCTTCTTCGCCCCGCGCGCTCGCGACTTCGAGGGCGGAGAGCGCGCGCTGGCGCAGTCCCTGGAGCGCGTGGACCAGTGCATCGCCCAGCGCGAGGCCCTGCGGCCCGGCCTGACGCGGTTCCTCGCGCGCTACTGAAGTCAGCGCTTGCGCGCGAGCATCATCCCGTCGCGCACCGTCAGCAGCACCGGCTCCACGCGCGCATCCGCGACGACCTTCGCGTTGAAGGCCACCACCGCGTGGTCCTGCGCGGACTCCGGGCTCAGCACGCGCCCGGACCACAGCACGTTGTCCGCGACGAGCAACCCACCGGGACGCACCAGCGGCACCACCGCGTCCCAGTAGGCGCTGTAGTTCCCCTTGTCCGCGTCGATGAAGACCAGGTCGAACGGGCCCCGCAACGTCTTCACGGTTTCCAGGGCAGGCCCGAGTCGGAGCTGGATTTTCCGACCATTCGGACTGCGCGCGAAGAAGTCGCGGGCAATCTCGGCCGTCTCCGGATTGATGTCACAGGTGATGAGCTCTCCGTCGTCGGGGAGCCCGTCCGCCATCATCAACGCCGAGTATCCCGTGAAGGTCCCGATTTCCAGGACGCGTTTCGCACTGGTGAGCGAGACGAGCATTCTCAGGAAGGCGCCTTCCACGGGCCCGACCTGCATACCCGGAGAAGACGTGCGTGCCTGGGTGATGTCCTTGAGTTCCTCGAAGAGTCGCGCGGGTGCCGCGGTGTGCGTGCGAGCGTATTCTTCGATTTCGTCAGGGACGAGCGTGAGCTTGGGCATGGTGACCGTTTAACATCTGGCATCCCATGCCCCACTTCCAGTTGCTCCCCTGCTCGGCGTGCATACCCTGGTTAGCGGTTCGGAGGTGCGAGCGATGACGGGAGCCAGGCTGGGTGGTGCTCGCGCGGACGTGTCGCGCTGCATTGAGGCAAGCCTCCAGTGCCAGGTGTCCTGCGAGGCGGGAATGGCGCGGCTGGTGGCGCAGGGAGAGCCGTTGAGCAGCGCCTCCGTGCGCGTGCTGCGGCAGTGCGCGGAGCTGTGCGAGCTCAACGTGCGCGCGCTGCGCAAGGACAGTCGCCTGTCACGGCGCACCACCAGCCTGTGCTTCGAGTTGAGCAGCCTGGTCGCGCGCACGGCCTGGCTGGACGCGGATGATCCAGGCTCATACACGCTGGCGAAGGACGCACTGCGGCTGGCCCGTGCCTGCCACCCGCTCCTGTTCTCGTTCTGAGCGGCGCTGATTCAAGGGCGAGCGGCTGGCTCCGCTCGTGCCCACTCGTTCTTGCGCCGGGCCCGAGCGCCCGCGTCTCCAGAGCAGCTCAGAGCGTCACGCCGTAGAGCGCGCCGTACTTCTCGCGCAGGTACCCGAGGAAGTCCGCGTCGGTGAGCCCCTGTCCCGTCACCTCGCGCACCCGCGCCTCCGCCGGCAGACGGAAGCCCTGGCGGTGGATGCGCTCACGCAGCCAGTCGCGCAGCGGCAGCATCTTCCCCTGACGAAGCCGTCCGTCGAGGTCCGCCAGCTCCCGCGCGGCGACGCGGTAGAGCGAGGCCGAGTAGAGGTTGCCCAGCGAGTACGTCGGGAAGTAGCCCAGCTCGCCCCAGGCCCAATGGATGTCCTGGAGCACGCCCTGCGTGTCGTCGGGCGGGGTGACGCCGAGGTAGCGCTCCATCCGCTCGTTCCACGCGGCGGGCAGGTCCGCGAGCGGCAGCTCGTCGCGAATCAGCAACAGCTCCAGCTCGTAGCGCACGGCGATGTGGAGGTTGTACGTCACCTCGTCGGACTCGGTGCGGATGAGCGACGGGCGCACGTCGTTGACGACGGTGTGGAACGCATCCAGGTCCACCTGCGCCAGCGCGTCGGGGAAGCTCTCTCGAAGCAGCGGGAAGTAGTGCTCCCAGAAGGGACGCCCTCGTCCCACCATGTTCTCCCAGAGCCGTGACTGCGACTCATGCAGCCCCATGGAGGGCGAGGCCGCCAGCGGCGTGCGGTGGTGCTCGGGCGCGAAGCCCTGCTCGAACAGACCGTGCCCCGCCTCGTGGATGGTGCTGAAGATGGCGGGCAGCGGGTTCGACTCATCGACATGCGTCGTGAGCCGCACGTCGAGCGGGTGCGTGCCCCCGGTGAAGGGATGGATGCTCAAATCCTGTCGTCCCGCTTCCAGGTCGAAGCCCAGGTCCGCCAGCAGCCGCAGCGTGAAGCGAAACTGCGCGTCCTTGTCGAAGCGCCGCCCGTCGAAGAGGGCCGGCACCTGTCGCTTCGCGCCCGTGAGCTTGCCCACCATGGGGATGAGCTGCTCGCGCAGCGTGGTCAGCACCGGCGTGAGCCGGGAGACGCGCATGCCGGGCTCGTAGCCTTCCAGCAAGGCGTCGTAGCGCTCGCCCTCATGGCCGTACGCATCCGCCTGCTCGCGGCGCAGCTCCAGGAGGCGCTGGAGGGCGGGCTGGAAGCGGGCGAAGCGGCGCTCCTTTCGAGCCTCGCGCCACGCCTGGAGGCCATGGCTCTGGGCCTCGGCCAGGGCACGGACGAGGGCGGCGGGCACACACACCTCGCGCTCCCGCTCGCGCTGGAGGACCGAGACCATGGCGCGCTCGTCGTCCGTCAGACCCGCCTCGGTCGCCGCCTTGGCGAGCGCGTCCCCCAGCCGAGGGTCCACCAGGCGCTCATGGTGGATGCCCTGCAGGGTGGAGAGCTGGTGGGCGCGAGCGGAGCCGGCCTTGGCGGGCAGGTACGTCTCCTGGTCCCACGTGGCGAGGCCGATGAGCCCCTGGAGGTCCTTCAGCTCCTGCATCCGGGAAAGCAGCCAGGTATCCATGAAGTCTCTATAACCCGCCTCACCCCGGGCTTTCGCGGGGAGGAGCACAAGGATATGAGGGCCGGGCAATGGCCAATGTCCTTCAGTTCTTCATGACTCCCGACGACGAGCTCGCCTTCTTCCGCTTCCTGGAGCGCTTCGTGCTGGAGGTGTACCCCCGGCGCGTTCCAGCGGACTGGACGACGTTCCGCGCCCATCAGGACAACATGGAGCGGCTGCCCGAGGAGGAGATGTACCTGGTGGCCAGCGACTTGGGCCCCGCCATCGTCGACAAGATGAAGCGCGGCCCGGACAAGGGCTACTGGCGCGTGGACGAGGTGCGCTCCCCCGTCATCTTCCTGGAGCGCTGCCGCACCAACGAGGAAGGTGAACTCCTCAGCGGCAAGCTCTGGGCGGAGCTGGACATCACCGCGCAGACGGGCCGGAAGAACGCGGCGCCGGACCGCTTCCGGCGCCTGTTCATGGACATCGAGGAGCACGTGAAGAAGACGTTCCGTCGCGGCCAGCCGAAGGACTTCTTCGTCGGCCCCAAGACGGCCCGCCTCTACAAGGAAGGCCTCGTCCTGCGCGACTCCGCGTTCCGGGGCGGCACGGTGAACGTCTACAAGTAGCGCGTCTCAGGTCCCCAGCAGGCCCCGGATGCGCGTGAGCACTTGCCGGTCCCGGACATCCTGCGTGAGCAGGTGACTCAGCAGCTCACGCACCACGTCCGGCTCCGATTCCAGGTAGGGGGCCACCAGCGACACGAACACGTGGTAGTTCTCCACCTTCACGCCGCCGTTCAGCGCCAGGTCCCGCAGGTCCATCAACAGCCCCGTATCCAGCGGGCGCCGGCCCAGGGACTCCATCGCCGTGGCCTGCACGGGCTGCTGGGTGTCCGCCGCCAAAGACAGCAAGGTCATGGTGGCCTCCGGCGTCGCTATCTTCCGCAGCGCCTTGGCGGAGGCCCGACGCACCTCGGGGCTCGTCGCGCTCGCGTAGCCCGCGATGACGTCGGCCTGCTCTACGACACCCGCGTTGCCCAGCGCCATCAAGAGGTGGGCCTGCTCTTCAGGGGCCTTCGACGCGCGGAGGTCCTCGGCCAGTCGCCGCACCGCCGCCCACGCCTCGGGTGACTTCTCCTGCCGGTAGAGCGCCCCGGCCGTCGAGCCCAGCGCGTACGTGCTGGCGACGCGCGGCTCGCCCTCGGTGGACGCGTAGGTCTTCTCCGCGAAGCGCACCGTGTCCGAGGTGGGGTTGCTCACCAGCGACAGCCGGCCGAGCAGCATGCCGTACCGCGCATCCCCGGTGGCCTCCCGTGAGGACAACGCCTGGACGAGCGCGGCCTGCGCCTCGGGAGTGCCCGTCCCCGCCAGCAAGTCCAACAGCAGCGCGCGGCCCTTCACCTGGAGCGTCGGCCGCCGGAAGAGCTCCACCAGCCGCGCGCACAGCTCCGGCTGCTGCTCCAAGAGGCCCGTGGCCTGGAGCAGGAAGTGGTTGTGGTCCGGCAGCGTGCCGACGTTGGCGAACTGTTCGAGCAGCGTGAAGAGGCGCTCAGCCGTCATGCCGTCCACCTGCTGCGTCAACATCCGCGCCCGCACCTTCGGGTCCACGACCATGGTGCCTGGCGTCAGGCGCTGGAGCACCGCGACGGCCACCGGAGCCTTGTCGGCCTCGAAGTGGCCCGTGGCGCCCCGGACCAGGCTCACCCGGACGTGCGAGGCCGCGGACACGGTGCCGTCCGTCCCGAGGCGCTCCACCGTCTCCTCTCCGTCGACGCGCTCCAGCACGCCCTCGCGAGCCACGTCCGCTTCGAAGCTCGAGTCGAGCCTCACCGTGCCGCCCTGCCCCAGGCCTCGAAGCTCCACGTACTCCACGCGGCGCTTGAGGAGCCGCACCCCCTCCGCATCCTCGTCCCGCCGCGAGTACTCCGTCCGGGCGCGGCCCCGCGAGGTCGGCTCCTCCACCGTCCAAGTGGCCCCCTCACGGAGCACCACCTGGAGCTCGCCCACCAGCGACTGCACGGTGTTCTTGAACAGCGACGGGTCATCCTCGCGGAAGGACACCGCGCGCACGACGCCATCCGAATCCATCTCCAGCAGGGCCTCCCGGCCCAGGAACACCGCGTCCACGGAGGAGGCATCCGGGAGCAGCTCCTGCCCGAGGACCTTCAGCGAGTGCTGGCTCAGGCTCTCCAGGCGCAGGCCCACCCGCTGCACGGCGCCCCGCGCGCCATGGCCACGAAGCACCAGGTCCCCCGTGAGGTGGACCTCACCGGCCAGGGAGGCTTGCTTCCCCTGGCCAGAGAGCTGGACTCGGCTGTCTGCCGTGTAGTCCAGGCGATACGTCCAGCTCCGCCCCTGCGGGAAGCGGAACTGGAAGGGCACTGCGACGGGAGACGCCATGGGCTCATGACCCAAACCCAACCAGGCGGCTGTGCAGAGGAGCAGTGCCAGCACGGCACCACCGATGAGAGTCTTTCGCGTGTTCATGGGCGTCTCCCGTCGTGACTGTGATTAAAGCGCGCGCAGGTCGGCGACCAGCACGGAGACGTTCTTGTCGAACAGCTTCACATCGTCGTGGATGCCGTCCCAGCTCACGATGGTCGCCTCGAACTCCTCCTCGAGGGGCCAGATGCCCACCTCCAGATAGGCGGCGATGCTCCCGGAGAGGAACGTGAACTTGAGGTCGGCCTTGCCCGCCATCCCGAGCGTGAAGGCGGAAGCACCGTTCGCGCCGTAGTTCAGGCCGACCGTGGCCTCGATGGGGACGGAGGCATGCACGAGCTGGAGCTTGCCCTTGACGCCCGCCTGGACGATGAACAGGTCGACGCCCGCGTACAGCTCTCCGTCCACCTTCGCATAGGGCTCAATCTTCCCCGCGAGGCTGATGGAGTTCACCCGGCACCCGGTGGACCCGATGGGAGTCACCTTGTGCTCGCCGCCCACGCTGTAGTCGAGCCCCACCACGCCCGCCACCTTGGCGCCCAGCGTGACGGGCACGACGACGATGACGAACGTCGTCTCCACATCCACCAGGGTCGCGGACTTCGACTTCGAGCCCGACACCAGGTTGAACTGACCTGCGACCAGGTCCCTGTGCACATCCAACACGGGGATGGTGTTGTCGAGGACGTCCAGGTCGACATCGGCGCGGGTGTCGGAGATCCTCGCCTCCGCGTGGACCAGTTGGACGCTCGTGCTGAACGCGCGGCCGGTGGCGTCGAAGCGCCCGTACACCTCCGGGGACATGGCGCAGTCACTCGCTGTCACGTTCTTGATTTCGGTGGACACCTGGTAGTCGGCGGTGGCGCCGAACGTCTCATCCCCCAGGCTGTAGCTGTCACCCGCCTCCCACTTCATGCGAAGAGCCGCCGTGTAGGGATCCCTCACCGCGCCCGTCGCCGCGGACAGGGCATTGAGATAGGCATCCCGTCGCGGGAAGTAGGTCTCCAGCACGGAGGGCCGCGTCGTGTAGTCCTGCGCGGGGTAGTTCACCTTGCCAGCAATCACCAGGGCCTTGCTCTTGAGCGCCGCGAAGTCGTCGTTGGTGTAGTCCACGCACTTCTGGAAGGCCTGCTCACGGGGCGTCTGATACAGGTTCAACACCCGCTGGGCAAAGCGCTTGGGAGACCAGTCACACGGCGCGGGAGCGGTGGCGCTCTGGAAGGCGAGGCAGCCGCGCGACTGCGCCGTGAGCAGCGCCGCTTCGATGGCGGCATCCAGCGCCACCAGCGAATAGGCCATGCCCACCAGCGGGTTCACCGGGTCCTCGTCGTCCAACATGGCACCCTGCGCCGCGCCAGCCTGCAACGTCCCGGGGAGCGGCCGGTATTGATTGCCAACCTCGGACTGGATGGTGGAGACCAGCTGCTGCCGCTGCCGGAGCAGCGCGGCGAAGTCCGACTTCATGCGCTCCAGCGAGTACATCTCCTCGTCCAGCACGGCCGCGTTTCGCTGGCCCATGGATTTGTGCCAGCTCCAGCTCTCGTTGTAGTAGCTGGCGCCCTGGTTGAGGGTGGTACGCATGGCCGTGGGGAGCACGGTGCCGTAGAGGTTCATCAGCCGGCCCGAATTCTTCAGGGTGATGATGGCCGCACCCCGGACGCCCGGCATGGCGGCCGCCTTGTCCTCGGTGCCCTGGTTGATGATGACCTTGCCCTGCACGTTCGCCGGCACCGTGAAGAACTCGTTCTTGGGCAGCCCCGTGGGGAAGGTGATGGACGGCTGGAAGGCCGTGGCATCCCTGCCCCGCTGAGTCGGGCTGGAGATTCCTCGCGTGCCAATGGCTGACACCGGAACGGGGTTGCCATTCAGGGCGACGCCGTACGCGATGTTATAGATGGCGCGGTAGTCGGTCCCCGCCGCGGCAATGGCATCCTCGAAGACGCTGTAATCGTAGTACTTCTCGAAGACGTACTCGGCGCATGAGTTGATGACGTTGCCACTGTTCTCCCAGCCCGTGCGTTGCTGGGAGCGGCTGAGCTTCACCCGGGACGCGAACGGCGTCGTGGCCGGGAAGTAGGCCTGGGCCCGATGCACCGTCCCCAGATAGAAGCCCGACAGGCCACTGAGGCTCAGGGCGTTGGCATCATCCTTCAGGAAGGCCACGGACTTCGTGGCGGCATCCGGAGCGACGACCTGCCCCGCCGCGTTCAGCGTGGGAGGCACCATCACCGTGCGCTGGCCCATCCCCCCCGCCGCGCTGGTCGCCGCGTTCTTGATGAGCGTGTTACAGATTGCATTGGGATTGGTCTCCGCCGCGTCGCGAGCCACTTTCGCACAAAGCGAGACAGGGTTCTGGCAGTCCGCCAGGGTCGCGGTGTAGCTCGAACACAGGTTGGGGATGGGGGTGATGGGTGGGAGCGCGGCGAAGGCAGGAACGGCGGACACGACAAGACCCAACGCGGAAAGATTCTCCGCGAGGCGGCGACGCAGCAATGACATGACTGTCTCTTTCGGATTGAAAGGGTTGTCCTTCCAACGCGGCTCAGTCGTTTTCTGCGCTGCCGAATTATTCCGGGATTTTCAAAGGCGGTTCGAGCGCGCGCCGCCTGGGAGCACGGAGGAGTCGAGTCAGACCTCCCCTGGGTGCGCCCGGCGGCGTCTTGTCACAGCTCAAGAATCGCCTCGTTGCCGCGCTTCAGCTGCCGGTGGCGATGGGCGCCAGCTTGCGAAGCATGGGCGCCTCATTGAGGAACTTCAGGTCCGGGTGTTTGTCCTCGGCGTGCTGGAGGGCCCAGTCGTCGCGGAAGAGGACCAGCGGCAGGCCGTCGCGGTCCTGCACCGTCTGACGGTTGCCTTCCCAGTCGAAGGACTTGGGGTCGAAGTTGGGCCCCACCACCCAGCGCGCGTGGCTGAAGGGCAGCCGGTCCAGGGCAATCTTCGCCCCGTACTCGTGCTCGAGCCGGTACTGGAGGACCTCGAACTGGAGGGCGCCCACCACGCCGACAATCGGGTCCTTCATGCCCATGCTGAGCTGCTGGAATATCTGGACGGTGCCCTCTTCGGAGAGCTGCTCCAGGCCCTTCTCCATCTGCTTGCGGCGCAGCGGGTCCTTGGAGCGCACCACGGCGAAGTACTCGGGGCTGAAGCGCGGCACGCCCTCGAACTCCACGTCGGTGCCCTCGGCGAGCGTGTCGCCGATGCGGTACTGCCCCGGGTCGAACAGGCCGATGACGTCTCCGGGCCAGGCGTCTTCAATCGCGGTGCGCTCGGCGGCCATGAACTGGCTCGGCTTGGCCAGGCGCACTTCCTTGCCCAGCCGCGAGTGGAACGCGCTCATGCCCTTCACGTACCGGCCGCTCACCACGCGCATGAAGGCGATGCGGTCTCTGTGGGAGGGGTCCATGTTCGCCTGAATCTTGAACACGAAGCCGGCGAACTTGGGGTTGTTGGGCTCGCGCGGGCCCTGCGTCGTCGTCTGACGCGAGGTGGGCGCGGGGGCCAGGTCCAGGAAGGCGTCGAGGAACGGGCGCACGCCGAAGTTCGTCATCGCGCTGCCGAAGAACATGGGCGTCAACTGGCCCGAGTCGCTCTTCTCGCGGGTGAACTCGTCACCGCCGATATCGAGCAGTTCGATATCCTCGTGGAGCTTGGCCAGCTCCGACTCGGTGAGCACGGACTTGATGTCTTCGGAGTCGATGGAGACCGAGCGCTCGCCGACTTCCGACTCGCCGTGGGAGCCCTCGGCGGAGAAGACGTGGACGACGCGGGCCTGCCGGTCATAGACGCCGCGGAACTCCGGCCCCATGCCGATGGGCCAGTTCATCGGGTAGGAGCGGATGCCGAGCACCTGCTCCAGCTCGTTCATGAGCTCCAGCGGCTCGCGGCCGTAGCGGTCCAGCTTGTTGACGAAGGTGAAGATGGGGATGCCGCGCAGGCGGCACACCTTGAAGAGCTTCTTCGTCTGGGGCTCGACGCCCTTGGCGGCGTCGATGAGCATCACCGCCGCGTCGGCCGCGGCGAGGGTGCGGTAGGTGTCCTCGGAGAAGTCCTGGTGGCCCGGGGTGTCCAGCAGGTTGACGGCGTGGTCCCGGTACACGAACTGGAGGACGGACGAGGTGACGGAGATGCCGCGCTCCTTCTCCAGCTCCATCCAGTCGCTGGTGGCGTGGCGCCGCGCGCGCTTGGCCTTGACGCTGCCGGCCAGATGGATGGCGCCGCCGTACAGCAGCAGCTTCTCCGTCAGCGTCGTCTTGCCCGCGTCGGGGTGGGAGATGATCGCGAAGGTGCGCCGCCGGGCGACCTCCCTGTCGAGCTCGTTCGTCATGACCCGGGGCCAACTACCACGGGCCGTGTTTCCTTGCAGCCAGCAAGGAGCCCCTGGCGGTCCGGCCGGGGCTCGTGGGAGGGTCCGCGCACACTTTCTCGCCTTCGGAGGCAGCCATGCAGCGGACCCTTCACTCCACGGGTACCCCCTGGGAGCCCCGTGTGGGCTACTCGCGCGCGGTGCGGGTGGGGCCCTTCGTCTCGGTTTCGGGGACGACGGCCACGGACGCCTCGGGTCAGGTCGTCGGGGCGGGGGATGCCTACCTGCAGGCAGCCCAGGCGCTGCGGAACATCGAGTCCGCGCTCCAGGCGGTGGGGGCGGGCCTGAAGGACGTGGTGCGCACGCGGATGTACGTCACGGACATCTCTCGCTGGGAAGAGGTGGGCCGGGCGCACGGGGAGTTCTTCGCCAGCATCCGTCCGGTGACGTCGATGGTGGAGGTGAGCAAGCTCATCTCCCCGGAGATGCTGGTGGAAATCGAGGCGGACGCCATCGTCGCGGACGCACCCTGAGGGATTGGCGCTCGCCTGCTTGTCCGGTGGGTGGTGCCGGGGTGGTCGTCATGGGCCTGACGCTCCAAGTTGGAAGGAGCCATGGGCGTCGAATGGAAGGACAACATCGGCATCGCGGATGCTTTGGAACGGGTGGCGGACCTGCTGGAGGAGCAGGACGCGATGCCCTTCCGGATTTCGGCCTACCGCAAGGCGGCTGGGACGATTGGCGAGTGGCCGGAGTCCGTCGCGGAGCTCTTGGCTTCGAAGGGCGAGGCGGGGCTGCGGGAGCTGCCTGGGGTGGGCAAGAGCATCGCCGCGGCGGTGGCGGAGCTGGTGCGCACGGGGCAGCTCGGGTTGTTGCAGCGCCTGGAGGATGAGTCCTCGCCCGAGCAGCTGCTCGCCAGTGTGCCGGGCATCGGACCGGAGCTGGCGCGGCGGATTCACGAGGAGCTGGGGGTGCGCTCGTTGGAGGAACTGGAGCAGGCGGCGCACGACGGCAGGCTCGAAGCGGTGGAGGGCTTCGGACCGCGACGCGGGCAGCAGGTGCGCGACTTGCTCGAGGCGCGGCTGGGGCGCAACCGGCGGGGCGCGGCGCGCAAAAGCGCGAGTCAGGACGAGGGGCCTCGGCCGGAGGTGGGGGTATTGCTTCAGGTGGACGAGGAGTACCGCCGGAAGGCGGACGCGGGAGCGCTGCGGACCATCGCGCCCCGGCGGTTCAATCCCTCGGGTGAGGCGTGGTTGCCGGTGATGCGGCGCAAGCTGGACGGGTGGAACGTCCGGGCGCTGTTCTCCAACACGGCGATGGCGCATCAGCAGAACGCGACGCACGACTGGGTGGTGCTGTACTTCGACCAGGAAGGTGACGAGGGACAGTGCACCATCGTCACCGCGCACGGTGGACCGCTGGACGGTCGACGGGTCGTCAGAGGCCGCGAGACGGAGTGCCTGGCGTATTACGGCGTGGAGTCCGAGGAGGCGGAGGCGCCTCAGCCGGGGGCGTGAAGCAGGGACATCAGGTCGACAACAGTCCCCGAAGCCAATGGCGGCGAGTAGGCTTCACCTCATGGCCACCAAGGATGAGTTGCTCACCAGCATCTTGAGCCTCCCACCCGAGGAGCGCGCCGAAGTCGCGCACAAGCTGCTGCTCAGTCTCGATGAGGCGCCCGCGCGGGAGGACTCCGGTTCAGAGTGGTCGCAAGAGCTGGAGCGTCGCGCCACGGACATCCGTGAAGGCCGTGTCGAGACAGTCCCCTGGGAGGACGTGGAGCGTCAGCTTGCCACTCGCCTGAAGCAGCGACGCGTAGAGCATCCGCCGCTCATCACGAGGAAGCCCACCCGCAACTGCACGTAAAACTCCGGCAACTCTGAATGCTAGGCTTCGCGGCGCATGCGAATTCCTCGAGGGCTCTGGCTATTATGGGTCGTCCTCGTGCTGGGCTGCGCTTCCGCTGCACAGCACCCGATTCATCGCGCTTGGGATGAAGCCGAGGTGGAGTGCGCGCGCCCCGAGGAGGACCGCTGCGTCACGGTCCTGTGTTCGGATGACCTGTGTGGCCTCTACCGTTGCGAGGACCTGCCCAGCGAAATTGAGCACGTGCGCTTTCCTCCGGCACGTCCTCCTGCCGCCGCTGCCGCACCAGGCAGTGGCCCTCGCAGGAACTGGGGTGGTCGCCAGGGACTCCCTCGCGGGGCCGTCATGGTCTTCCCGAACTGGAATGGCGCACCCGAACGCGTCATTCCACATACGCACCAGCTCACGCCAGGGCGCTGGGAGAAGCACCACATCTTTCCCCAGGCAGAGGACCTCGCGAGATGGTTCGAGCGACAGGGCGTGAAGATCCACGACTACACGATGCCCACCCCTCGTGACCTCCATCGTCGCATTCATGGGAATGACGGTCGTGGGGCCCTTGGAACAAGGCCTGGCGCCAGTATCGAGACCTGAATCAGAGCGCGAGTCCCGAGGACATCTACAAACACGCAGGCGAACTCATCCACCGATTCCAGCTCATCGGTGGCCCCGTTCAGCCCTACTATTCTCGCCCTGGCGCGTGAGGGCTTTGAACACATGACTCGGTACTTCTGGCTGCGGGAGGACGAGGCCGCGACGAGAGCCTTCAACGGCTCGTTCGACGGGGCTCTCAAGTGGGCCCTTCCCGGTGCGAAGTGCCCGGAGTGCGGCGTGACCTGGAGCTCGTGGGGTCACCACTATCCTTGCGTGGACCTGTCCTCGCTGCCCGAGCACGCTCTTTTCGAGCAGCCCCGTCCCGAGCCCTTCACCGAATTCGCGCGTCTGCGGGCCCTGGTGCGTCCCCTGGCCCCAGCGAATTCGGAGCTGCCACCTGGCACTGAGTTTGGCCCCAGAGTGGGCCAAGCCTCGGGGGCTTTCGGCCCGTTCACCTGGCAGGGCTCTTCGATTCTGCTCGTGCGTCGCGACACACTGGAGCAACTCCAGGCGCAGGGCCTCCGTGGATTGACAGGCTGTCGGACGGAGCTCCGGTTCCGCCAGAAGACCGCGCCCGAGCTGCTCGACCTCCAAATCGAACCGCGAGGTCGACTCCATCCTGACTGCGTTCCGCCGAACGTACCCCCGCCCTGCCCGACCTGTGGTCGCTTCGCGTTCTCGCGACCCGATGCGCCCGTCCTCGATGCGGACTCCATGCCCTGGGACGTGGACCTGTTCCGGGTCGGAAACTTCGCGACGATGCTCATCGGCACTCAGCGCCTCATGGAGGCAGTGCGCCACCTGGAACTCCCAGGCATCGCCTTCCAGGAGCTGCCCGTCCGCTCCGCCGTGAGTTGATACCCCTCCCGCCCGCGTCCACATCGGGACGCGGGCGGAAGGAGCCCTGACGTCAGGGCGCGGGTGTGTACAGCTCCGCGGAGGACAGCGCGCCACTCGTCCCCAGGCCTCCCGCGACGAGCACCCGTCCGGAGATGGCCAGCCGGGTCACCGTGGCGCTCGACAGCGCGTTGGACATGGTGCCCGCGGACGACCACTGGCCGAGCGCCGGGTCGAACACCTCCGTCGTCGACAAGAGGCCCGTGGCGGCCCCGGCATCCCCGCCCAGCACCAGCACGCGGCCCGAGGACAACACGGAGGCCAGCGCCCCGTAGCGACTGCTCGTCATCGGCGCCACCGTCGTCCACCCCCCTTGGGCCGGGTCATAAATCTCGGCCGTGGCCAGCGCGCCGCCCAGCCCCCAGCCGCCGGCCACCAGCACCTTGC
Source organism: Myxococcus sp. AM011 (assembly GCF_013372595.1). NCBI lineage: Bacteria > Pseudomonadati > Myxococcota > Myxococcia > Myxococcales > Myxococcaceae > Myxococcus > Myxococcus sp. AM011. The sequence continues at coordinate 12,143 of NZ_JABXEM010000126.1, read as the reverse complement.
CACCCGGCAACGCCACCGCGATGTGCCCATAGCGCGTGCCCGCCATGGAGCCCGTCTGCGTCCACTGGCCCGTGTGCATGTCGTAGAGCTCGGCGGTCGCCGTGTCTCCCGACGGCGTGGTGCCGCCCACCACCAGCACCTTGCCGGACAGCAACATCGTCGCGGTGTGGTTGACGCGACGCACGCTCATCGTGCCCGTGGCGCGCCACGTCCCGGAGGGCGGGTCATACAGCTCCGCGGTGGCGAGGATGCTGCTGAAGCTGGAGGACATCCGTCCGCCCGTCACCAGCACCTGCCCGGAGTCCAGCAATGTGGTGGTGTGCCGCGAGCGATTCCCCGCCATCGCCCCGGTGCTGCTCCACTGCCCGGTGGCCAGGTCATACACCTCCGCGGATGACAGGTACGCCGAGGAGGTGCCCTGCCCTCCCGCCACCAGCACGTTGCCCGAGGGCAGCTCCGCCGCCCCATGCAGGAAGCGCGGCGTGACGAGGCTCCCCGTCTGCGTCCACGTCACCAGGTGCTCGTCATACAGCTCCGCGCCCGACAGGCCGCTGCTCCCGGTGCTCGTCCCTCCCGCCACGAGCACCTTGCCGGAGTCGAGCAGCGTCACCGAGTGATGATATCGCGCCGCCGACAGGGTCGCCGTGGGGCGCCAGGGCGGCGTGGGCACCGAGAACCGCTCCGCCGAGGAGGCCCCCTGCGTGCCGTCCGCGCTGCCTCCCGTGACGAACACCTCGCCCTGGAGGAGCAGCGTGGCCGTGTGTCCCAGCCGGCTCGCGCTCATCGGCGGCGTCGCGCTCCAGCGAGCAAGCGTCGGGTCGAAGATGGTCGCGGTCTGCAGATACGGACTGTTGCCGTCCGTGCCGCCCGTCACGAGCACCTCGCCCGAGTGCAGCAGCGTCGCCGTGTGCTGCGCCCGCTCGCCCGGCAGCAACTGCGCCACCGGAGCCCAGGTGCCAGCGCTGGGGTCATACAGCTCCGAGGTCCGCGAGGCGGTGAACTCGTCGAGGAAGCCGCCCGCCACCAGCACCTTGCCGGACAACAGCCGCGTCGCGCTGTGCCCCGCGCGCGCGGTGAGCAGGCCCGCCACCTGGCTCCACAGTCCGGTGCTCGGCTCATACAGCTCCACGTCCGTGACGAACTCACCCCGAGGCCCGACGCGCCCTCCGGTGACCATCACCCGCCCATTGCCCAGCAGCGTCGCCGAGTGCCCCACGCGCGGCCTGCGCAGCCCGCCCGTGGAGGCCCACGTCCCGGTCGCCGAGTCGTAGAGCCGCGCGGTGGACAGCCCCGTGCCCCCGCCGTTCTCTCCGCCCACCACCAGCACCTTCCCGTTCGACAGCAACGTCGCCGTGTGTCCGGAGCGCAGCGTGTCCAGGCTCCCCGTCGCCGCCCAGGTCCCCGTGGTGGAGTCATACAGCTCGGCGGTGCCCGTGGGAGACGCGCCGGAGTCGCCGCCCGCGACGAGCACCTTGCCGTTGTTCAGGAGCGTCGCGGTGTGTCTGCGCCGCGCGGCCCCCAGCGTGCCTCCAGACAACCAGCGCACGCCCTTCGAGTCATACAGCTCCGCGTTCGCCGAGGACTGTCCGCCCACCACCAGCACGTTGCCGGTGCGCAGCAGCGTCGCGGTGTGGTCCATCCGTTGGAGCGACATGCTCGGCGTGGGCGTCCAACCCTGGGTCGCCGCATCCAAGCCCGCAGTGCTTTCCGTGTTTGACGGTTCTGCAAATTCCTCGTGTGAGCATCCCGCCAGGACGAGCGCCGTCACAAGCGCGGCCAGGCGGCCGAGCCCGATACATCGATTCATGGGTGGGGGTCCTTTCCCTTCGGGGGGGTGTGCGCCTGACGAGCCGCACGCAGCGGCCCTTACCCCAGCCCCGAGGAAGGAGGCCAATTCGGCATCTGAAAAATTACGTCGACACCGGCTGAAACAGGTGGGGTTGATACACCCCACCACTGAGTCAGCAAGCGCTCGATGGCCCGCAAGGCTCGGATGACGTGAGAGGGATTAGCTGCTGGCCGAGGTGTAGTGGCCGATGGAGCGAATCCAGACGCGCCGCGCCACCCACGCGAAGACGGCCGAGCCCACCACCGCGCCCACCAGCGACACCACCGGCAGCCGGCCCAGCATGGCCTCCGCGGGGAAGGTGGTCATCAGGGCCAGGGGAATCACGTACGTGAAGACGAGCGTCAGCGCCCCCTTCGCCACGCCCTTGAACACGGACGAGGGCCACCGCGCGAAGTCGAAGATGGACGTGAAGAGGTACGTGAGGTTGTCCACCCGGACGACGAAGAACGCGGCGCTCACCGTCAATATCCACAGCGAGTACAGGAGCACCGTGCTGGTGCCCAGCAGCAAGAGCGACGTCAGGAGTCCCAGCGGGGAAGGCCCGCGCCCCAGGAGCATGAAGGCGTAGATGAAGAGGCCCAGACCGGTGAGCACGTTGAAGGCGCGCCACGGAAGGAAGCGCTGCGTGGACACGAGGAACTGCGCGTCCGCGGGCTTGAGCAGCACGAAGTCCAGCGTGCCCTTGCGGATGTGCTCCACCACGCCGGTGAGGCTGGGGTTGATGGCGCCCTCGAGGATGCCCTGCAGCAGGGTGAACCAGCCCACGACGAGCAGCGCCTCGCCGAAGCTCCAGCCTTCGACTTCCGGCTGCCGACCGTAGACGACGAACAGCGGCGCCAGCGCGGTGAAGACCCAGCACAGCGACGTGAAGCCGTCGGTGAAGAAGTCCGCCCGGTACTGGAGCGCCTGGAGGCCGGACGCCTTGAGCTGCACTGTCAGCAGTCGCAGATATCGCCGCACCATGCCCCTACCCTCCGAACGCCGCGAAGCGCTTCACGCCCTGCTTCCAGAGCCCCACCGCGAGCGCGCCCATCCCCAGCACCCACGCCCACTGCCTCGCCACCAGGCCCAGCGCGGTGGGCAGGTCATGCGCGTTCGTCATCAACTCCACCGGCAGCCCCATCTGGTAGCGGAACGGAAGCCAGTCGATGACGGTGCGCAGCCCATCCGGGAGGAACTCCACCGGGTACATGTAGCCGGAGCAGACGAAGAAGAGGACCATCCACACCTCCATCATCTTCTGGCTGCTGTCGAGGAAGAGGCTCAGCGCGCCGATGGCCACGTTGGCCAGGAAGGTGATGGCCCAGCCTCCCAATACCGCGACGAGGAACAGCCCCCACTGCCACGCGTGCTGAGGCACCGCCTTGTGCGCGCCCACCAGCGCGATGCTCAGGAGCACCACGGGCAGGGCCACCACGACGCGCATGGGAAAGCCCGCCACGTTGTCGGACGCGTAGCCCCATAGAGGGGAGATGGGACGCAAGAGGCGCATCGCCAGCGTGCCCTGCTTCACCTCCCAGTTGATGAGCCACGCGGCCCACGCGCTGGTGAGCTGGCGCACCGCGAAGGTGGCCAGGAAGTAGCCCACGAAGTCGGCCTGGCCGAAGTGGCCCACCGGGGCGCTCTTGGCCACCGCCATCCACAACACCATGTTGACCAGCGGCATGGTGGTGGACAGCACCCAGACGAACATCTCCGCCCGGTAGGCCACCGACTCCGCGAAGCTCACGCGCAGCATGGTGGGCAGGGCCCGCATCAGACCTCGGGCATTCATGCCGGCACCGACTCCGCGGTCTGCAGCCTGCGGGCCTTGTTCTCCGCGAAGAGCTCGCTCATGACCTCTTCCAGCGGCGCGTTCTCCACGGTCAAATCCGTCACCGGCAGCCCGGACAGCGCGCGGGAGATGGTGGCGTTGACCGCGTCCTGCTTCACCTGGAGCACCGCGGTGCCCGCCTCGTGCGTCACCAGCTTGCCCAGGGACTCCAGGCGCGAGGCGTCCACCACTTCAGACAGCCGCAGCACCACGCGCTTCTCCGGGCGCACGCGCTGCACCAGCGCCTCCAGACTGCCGTCGTAGGACAACAGGCCCTTGTCGATGACGATGACGCGCGGGCAGAGGGCCGCCACGTCGTCCATGTAGTGGCTGGTGAGGATGAGGGTGGCGCCGTACTTCTCGTTGTAGTCCTTGATGAACGTGCGCATGGTGGCCTGCATGGACACGTCCAGGCCGATGGTGGGCTCGTCCAGGAAGAGCACGCGGGGCCGGTGGATGAGGGCCGCGGCCAGCTCGCACTTCATCCGCTCGCCCAGGGAGAGCTGGCGCGTCGGCTTGCCGATGAGGTCGCCAATCTCCAGCAGCCCCACCAACTCGTCCAACGTCTGCTTGTATTGCAGCGTGGGCACGTCGTAGATGGCGCGGTTGAGCTCGAAGGTCTCCGCCGGAGGCAAGTCCCACAGGAGCTGCTGCTTCTGCCCCATGACGAGCATGATTTTCTTGAGGAACGCCTCCTCGCGCAGGCGCGGCACGTGCCCGTCCACTCGGACCTCACCCTCGGAGGGGTGCAGGAGGCCGGAGAGGACCTTGAGCGTCGTCGTCTTGCCGGCGCCATTGGGGCCCAGGAAGCCCACGCGCTCGCCCGGACGGATGTCGAAGGAGATGCCGTCCACCGCCTTCACGGAGGTGTAGGTGCGATGGAAGAGCGAGCGGAGGGCCGCCTTGAGGCCTGGCGGGCGCTTGTGGACTTTGTAGTGCTTGCGCAGCCCGTGGACGGAGATCATGTGCGACAAGGGTTTAACGCGGACGTCCCCGGGAGGCGACCGTGGAGTTGAGCAAGTGGCGGGGTGACAACGGGTTGACATGGGCGGCTTCCGGGAGCGGCCCCTCGGTCGAAGGCTTGGCGGGATGAGCAACGGATACAGCAAGGACCTGGAGCGGTGGATGCCGCGGCTCATCGCGGTGTGGCGCGCGTCACGCGGTAAAGGTGATGGGCCGGAGGGGCGACTGACGCCCCAGGAAGTGAAGGAAGTGGGCGCCGGCGTGCGCCAGCTCTCGATGGGTTTGACGCGGGAGCGTCAGCTCGCCGGGGCGCGTTACATGGACGACCCGAAGCTGTTGGGCGCCTACCTGCTCTTCTACTGGCCGGTCTCCTACGCGCAGGCCCGGCAGGTGCTCGGGGAGCTGCCGAACCGGCCCCGGCAGGTGCTCGACTTGGGCAGCGGCCCGGGTCCGGTGGCCTTCGCGGCGCTGGACGCGGGTGGGAAGGAAGTCACGGCGGCGGACCGCAGCAAGGCCGCGCTCAACCTGGCGCGCGCGCTGGCGACGGAGGCCGGCGAGGCGCTCGCCACCCGGGAGTGGGACCCGACGAAGAAGGCCGCCGTGCTGCCAGAGGGGCAGTACGACCTGATTACGATGGGCCACGTCATCAACGAGCTGTACGGCACGGGGGACAGCGCGACGACGCCCCGGGCGGCGCTGCTCGAGGCGGCGCTGGCGAAGGTGAAGCGCGGCGGCAGCCTGCTGGTGATGGAGCCCGCGTTGCGGGAGACGAGCCGGGGCCTCTTGCACGTGCGCGACGCGATGGTGGCGCGAGGCTACGCGGTGCGCGCGCCGTGCATGTACCGGGGTGCGTGTCCGGCGCTGGTGAAGGAGACCGACTGGTGCCACGCGGAGCGGCCCTGGCCCATGCCTCGCGTCGTGGAAGAACTGGCGCGAGCGGCGAGCCTTCACAAGGAAGCGCTGAAGATGAGCTACCTGGTGCTCGCGCCCAAGGGCGAGGAGTGGCCGGAGCCGCCGCCGGGTCGGCTGTTCCGCATCGTCTCCGAGCCGCTGGAGGGCAAGGGACGCCACCGCTACATCGGCTGCGGGCCGGAGGGCCGCGTGGGCCTGGCGATGCAGGAGCGTCACCGCAACGAGAAGAACGAGCGGTTCCTCCAGTTGCACCGGGGTGACGTCATCGCGGTGACGGAGACGGAGCCCAAGGGCGACGGTCTGGCGCTGAGCGATGTCTCCGAGGTGAGGATGGTGGCGCCCGCGGGCAAGGGCGTGCCACCGCCGCCTCCAAAGGAGGACGCGCCCACGAGCCCGGGAACCAGCCCGAGCCCGGACGCGCCCTCCTGACCTGGAGGAGTCGCTGGCTCCGACACGGCCGCGACACGGTGCCTCCACGTGATGGTGAGACTCGCGGGCTCAACAGCGGCCCGCGACCTGCGCCTCCACGCTCCCCCTGAGGTGCGCGAGGTGACCCTTGATGCCGCGCATGAACCACGAGTCGCGCGAGGCTGGCAGCGGTGCTCGATGCCTCGCGCGAATCGTGAGTCGCGCGGTGGCGCCCCGCTCAGGCGCGGGCTTGAGAGTATGCTCCGGTGAGCACGTCGCGCATGTGGCGGAAGGACTTCACGCTGTCCTTCGCCGCGCTCACCGCGCCCTGAGCCAGAACGGTGGCCTGGATGCGGACCAGCGCGAGACGACGGGGCGCGGCCTTCTCTTCGTTCTTCCGAGGGGGGTTCATCAGGGAAGCGAGATTCATGGAACGCTCCGGGGTGTGGGGAGACGCGAAGCAGCATCCACCCCTCCCGCAACCTCCACGTTGAGCCTGGGCAACATCGCCGTCACATCGTGTTCGGGGGCCACGGTGGCGTGCGGCGTGTGCCCTGCCCGACAGTCCCCACCCCAGGCAAGAGGACACGCGAACACCTCCGGACTGTGAGGTGCGTGCGGGCCAGCGCGAAGGAAGCGGTCTGCTAGCGTGAGCAACTCTCTCGCTGTCCTGGAAGGCGCATGTCCGTTCCGTCCTCGCCGTCGCGGACGCTGTATCCCTCACTGCAGCCCTACCGCATCGGCCGCTTGCGGGTCTCCATGCTCCACGAGCTGTACTTCGAGGAGTGTGGCAATCCGAAGGGCAAGCCCGTGGTCTTCGTCCACGGCGGACCAGGTGGAGGCACGGACGCCAAGCAGCGGCGGTTCTTCGACCCGGCGGCCTATCGAATCATCCTCTTCGACCAGCGGGGCTGTGGCCGGAGCACGCCGCACGCGAGCATGGAGGAGAACACCACCTGGGACCTGGTCGCGGACATGGAGCGGCTGCGCGAGCACCTGGGCATCGAGCGCTGGCAGCTCTTCGGCGGCTCCTGGGGCAGCACGCTGTCACTGGCCTACGCGCAGACGCATCCGGAGCGCGTCACGGAGCTGGTGCTGCGCGGCATCTTCCTCTTGCGCAAGCAGGAGCTGGACTGGTTCTACCAGCGCGGCGCGAGCGCCCTGTTCCCGGACGCATGGGAGCACTACCTCGCCCCCATTCCTCCAGCGGAGCGACATGACTTGCTCGGCGCGTATCACCGGCGCCTGACGAGCGCGGACGCGGCGACGCGACATGAGGCCGCGCGGGCGTGGAGCGTGTGGGAGGCGCGGACCAGCTACCTGCATCCCAACCCGGAGCTGGTGGCGCGCAACAGCGGGGATGACTTCGCCCTCGCCTTCGCGCGCATCGAGTGCCACTACTTCATGAACCGTGGGTTCCTGCGCACGGACACTCAGTTGCTCGACGACGTGCCGCGCATCCGTCATCTCCCCGCGGTCATCGTCCAGGGGCGCTACGACGTGGTGTGCCCGCTGGAGAGCGCGTGGGCGCTGCACCAGGCGTGGCCAGAGGCGGAGCTGGTCATCGTTCCGGATGCGGGGCACTCGGCGAACGAGCCGGGCACCACGTCCGCGCTGGTGGAAGCCACGGACCGGTTCCGTCCACGCTGAGCGCGCCGGGCTCGAACCTCCGTCTCATGGCTGAACCAAACCCGCCGGCGGTGAGGTGGGTACCTCGCTCTGACGCGCGCCCTTCCAGCGCGCCAGGGCCAGGATGAACAGGCCCAGCACGACGAGGCTGATGACGGAGGCCTCCAGGCCATAGCGGCCTCCGGCGAGCCATTGAGGCAGGTCGTGGAAGACAGGCGTCCACGCGCCCTTCGATTCCTCACCGCTCACGCCGAAGCCCAGCAGGGCCAGCGTCCCGTTCCAGCCCAGGTGCACGCCCACGGGAAGCGCGAGTCCGCCCGTCCGCAGGTAGCAAAGCCCCAACAGCAGACCGGCCAGGAAGGTGTTGGTCATCGCCACCGCGAGCGGCCCTCCGGCCATGTCGGGGTAGGAATGGGCCAGACAGAAGACAACCGCGAACACGAGCTGCGTCCAGGCGGGCCCCATCCCCCGGATGGCGCGCTGGAAGGCGTAGCCGTGGAACAGCGTCTCCTCGAACAGGGCCACCCAGAGCATGAGCCAGGCGGCCTTGAGGAGCACACCCACCCCGTTTTGCTCGGCTCGCACCAGATGAAATCCATCCAGCGCGAAGAGGAGGACGGCCACCACCAACACCAGCACCACGCCACTCACGAGCCCGAACCCGAAGTCGCGGCCCGTGCGCCGTGCTGGGAGAACCCCCAGGGAGGACAAGCGCTCGCCTTCGAGGCGGAGGCTCAGCCAGCTCGAGATGAGGACTCCGAAGAAGGCGCAGAGCGGCGATGGGAGGACTTGTCGCCACACCAGGGGCAGTTGGCGCTGGAGGAAGAGGAACGCCGCCGCGAAGGCCACGCTCAACGCGATGGAGCCCAGCGCCTTCCAGCCGTTGCGCCAACGCCGCTCACTGTCGATGAAGATGGTTTTCATGGGATGTCATTCCTACGTGCCACGGCGCTTTGATTGCCGCCCGCGCGCGGCGGCGATGCGTTCGTCGAAGGACTTCTTCTCGAGCGCCTGGATGGCGCGGTCGAGCACCTCGGACAGCGGTGCCGGAAGCTCCGCATCCAGATTGGCGGCGGCGCTCGCGGTGGCCTTCCAGCACGACTGGAGGCGAGGGAGCAGCGCGCGTCCCGAGGGACTGAGGCGAATCCATCGCTGGCGCCCATCCACCGGTCCCGGCTCCGCGAGCACCAGCCCCTCCTTGAGCATCAACGCCAGCGTCTGCGTCGTCGCGGGCTGGGTGAGCCCGGCAGCCTCCGCCAGTTGGCCGATGGTCAGCGGCTCGTGCTGCATCAGCGCCCGCACCAAGGGCGTGTAGCGAGGCCGATAGGCCAGGCCCTCTTCCTCATAGGCCCGGCCAACCGCGCCATCCAGAAGCTCAATCAGGTGCCGCAACTGCGTTCCAAGGCCCCGGTGCATGAGGGATATATAAGCGCTGATATAAAACGGCCACAAGTGACTGGCCGTGTCGCGCCCTCTTTCGGAGCGAAGCCGGAGTCCTTAAGGTGGGTGCGAACGACTGCCTGGGAGAACATCCATGTCCGCAGAGAAGGCCGCGCGAAGCTGGGTCGAGGAGAGCGCCCTGCGCGCCGCGGGTGCCGCCGCGATTCCCATCCCGGTGCCGGGCGCGCACACGGCGCTCACGTCCGCCATCGAGGCGTACATGATCTACCACGTGGCTGGCATCTACGGAGAGAAGCTGAGCCTGGGTGAGGCGCTCGGCCTGGTGCCCACGTTGGGTGCGGGCATCGTCGCGCGCAAGGCGGCCAGCAGCATCGTCGGAGAGACGGTGGGCTGGATTCCCGTCGCGGGCTGGTTGCTCAAGGGCGCGGCCAGTGGAGGCACGGCGTTCGCCATGGGCGTGGCGGCGGTGACGTACTTCGAGAAGAAGTATCCGGGCCGAGAGGCGATTCCGTTCGACACCATGTCCATCAAGGACTGGGTGAAGGCGGCGCTCTCCCAGCTCGGCGTCAAGAAGTAGCCGAGGCACGGGACTCGGGTCCACGACCCGCGGGCATTTCCTCGTGGATGCCTTCGGTGTTTGAAACCGCCCTCTCCTGCTGTGGAATGAGGACTCGCCAGCCGCTCATGGGCGGAGCTGGGGGTGGGCCCTGCGTGCGAACGCCGTGCTGTTGAGCCTGGTGATGCTGGTGACAGGCTGTGCCACCCAGTCGCCCGCGTCCGGCGCGGGAAGGACCCTGCGCCAGTCGCAGCGAGGCGCCTCGCTGCTGGAGCCTCCACGGGACGGTCTGGCGGACTCCATCGGTCGTCAGTCCGACGCGCCGGAACCAAGCCGGCGTCATCGTGAGATTGATGCGGAAGCCATCGCGGACGGACGGCTGCGAGCCGCACAGACGCGTCAAGCCGTCACGGAGGCGGCGGACGAAGTGAAGAGCTCCACGGAGAGGCTCGCCAGTGATCTCCCCAAGCTCGCCGGACACACGCTGGACCTTGGTCGAAACGCCGACCTCTTCTCCGGTTACTTCGACTACGGCTCGAACCAGCTTCCCTGGCTTCGTGGTGCACTCCGAGGAACGGCCACGCTCGTGGAGGTCTCCGGCTCGGTGGACGACCCGGACATGGCGGTGGGTCTTCTCAGGATTGCAGGGCCTCGCCTGCAGGCGGCCATGGCGGGCGCTATGTTGTTGGCGTCCTGGTTCGACTTCCTCCAGCTCGCCAACGCCGTGCTCCAGCAGTGCCCTTACTACAGCGTGGAGCAGTTGCTCGTTGACATGGAGCGCGTACAGAAGCGGCTGGAGCCGGCGATGACGGCGCTCTCCTCTCTGGAGCCAGGGCGCGTGGAGGCCACGGCGGCTGCGATGCCCGAGTTGATGGGGCAGCTGACCCAGGAGTTCCACGCCATTCGCGAGGGTGCGCGCTTGGCAATGGAGCGAACTGGGCAAGTCATCGCGGCGGCACAGTCCATCGAGATGGTGGCCCTGGTTTCGACGCTGCGCGTGTCACTTCCCCGGCTGCCACCCGCTGGGCCTGTCCTGTTGGGCGCGCGAATCGTGATGAGTCCAGGTGGAGTGATGGCGGGTTCACATCTGGTCGTCTCCGCGGAGTGGGTGGAGATGATGCGACGTCTCGTACAGGCAGGAGTCATCTCCATGCCGGTCGCTAGCGCGGCGGTCCGCATCCACGCCGGACAAGTGCTGATGGCGCAGTCGCACCGGGACTTGCCGAAGGGCGTACGCGAAGCATTGGGCGACAGTCCCGAGGTGCGCGGCATGCACGCGACGGGCAAAGCCGGGTCGGGCATGTCCGAGGCACCCAAGCACCACGTCATGCCGCAAGAGCATCGCGAGTGGTTCGAGCGGCGCGGATTCAAGGGCCCCATGGACATCGACCATTTCTGTGTCCGGATGGAGAAGTCACACCATGAGGCCATTCATGGAGGCGGCAACTGGAAGCTCGGTCGCACATGGCCTCATGAGTGGAATCGGATGATCATGGAGGCACTGCGTGAAGCCGAGGTGGAAGCTGGACGCATGTTGACGCGGAATCAGGTCCTGAACATTGTCGCGGCTCGCATGAAGCGCTACGACATCCCTGCGAAGTTCACGAAGGGGCGAAGTCGATGACCGACGGGCGTTCGTGGCAAGGGAACTGGAAGGCCCGTCTGTACGAGCGGGTCCGCGAGCGCGGTTACGACTCTCTCACCGCCTTTGCCGAGGCGCGCCCTGCCATTCCGCTGAATCAGCTTGCCGAGGAACTTGGGAAGGACGATGTCGCGGGCGTCCAGGTCATGAGCGGGCTACTCGCCGAGGCGGAGCAGCGCAAGCAGGTCACACGTTTTGTACGCGACGTGCTCGTGCGCGAGTTGTCCGAAACCTTTCCCAGGGGCTGGCCAGCCATGATGGACGACGAGACTCGTTTCCAGGTAGCCAAAGTGCTCGGTGGCTGGTCTGCCGACACCCCTGATACTCACAAGGAGCGGGTCAGGCAGGCGAGGGCAGCACTTCGCACCAATCCACCGCCGCCCGGCTGGCGTCCACTCAGACCTGATGACGAGCTTCTCCGGCTGCTCCTTCCCGACGACGAAGCATGAACGCCATAGTCCACGGAGCGGGAGGACAGCGTACTCAAAGACAGCATGGCGCGAATCGACCACCATCTCGTCACTCCAGACCTGTCCGACCCGGACTGTATTTGACTCAAGACGGTGTCGGTCCTGAACTCGAATGCGCCAACGGTGACCCTTGCCAGCCCTTGCGCAACCAGATTGGATCCCCCATACGACTGAACCGAAGCCACGGGGGCCGCCATGCTGCATTCGCACATCAAGAGTCAGATTGCCGAGAAGTGCAGTGACAAGTGGCGAGGCCAGTACCAGTCCGACACCATGACGGAGCGGGTCTGGCAGAAGCTGGCCCCTGCTGCACCCAGGCTCCTCATCACATAGGACACCCGAACGCTGACGCCCTCCCATCAGGAACCGGATACAGCAACCTCCGGAGGCAACGTCCCACCCACCTCCCGCGCCACCTCGTCCCTCCGGAAGTGGACGATGATGGCGAGCCCCACGAGCGCGGTCACCGTCACCACCCCCTCCGCGGCCAGGGGCCCCCA
>NZ_JABXEM010000125.1:0-31423 GCF_013372595.1 Myxococcus sp. AM011 | reverse complement strand
CCCGGGGGGGCCTCGGGGGGAAGAATGTGTCCCGCCGTTTCATTTCCGCGAGGACCCCGCCATGCGCGTCATCAACTTCAACCCTGGCCCCGCCGGCCTGCCCCTGCCCGCCCTGGAGCGCGCCCGGGACGAGCTGCTCGACTTCCAGGGCTCCGGCATGTCCGTGATGGAGCACAGCCACCGGGGCAAGGAATACGAGGCCGTCCACGACGAGGCCATTGCCCTGCTGACCGAGCTGACGGGATTGCCCACCACCCACCAGGTGCTCTTCCTCACCGGCGGCGCGTCGCAGCAGTTCGCGCAGGTGCCGATGAACTTCCTCACCCCCGACACGAGCGCGGACTACCTCATGACGGGCGTGTGGAGCGAGAAGGCGCTCGACGAGGCGAGGTACTACGGCAAGGCCCGCGTCGCGGTGACGACGGTGCAGCCCGACAAGCACTACACGCGGGTGCCGCGCCAGGACGAGCTGAAGCTGGACCCGAAGGCCGCGTACGTCCACCTGACGAGCAACAACACCATCTACGGCACCCAGTGGCACACGGTGCCGGACGTGGGCTCTGTCCCCCTGGTCGCGGACATGAGCTCCGACTTCCTGTGGAAGAAGATGGACCTGTCTCGCTACGGGCTCGTCTACGCCGGAGCGCAGAAGAACCTGGGGCCCTCCGGCGTGACGCTGGTGGTGGCGGCGAAGGACTTCATCGCGCGGGGGCGCAAGGACCTCCCGAAAATCTTCCGCTACTCCATCCACGCGGAGAACAACTCGCTCTACAACACGCCCCCCACGCTGGCCATCTACCTGGTGCGCAACGTGCTCGCGTGGATGAAGAGCGTGGGCGGCCTTGCACAGATTGAAGCGTGGAACCGCCAGAAGGCGGAGCTCCTGTACGGCGCGCTCGACAGGCTCTCCGGCTTCTACCGGGCGCCGGTGGAGCGCGAGTCCCGTTCAGTGATGAACATCGTGTTCCACCTGCCCACGCCGGAGCTGGACGCGGCCTTCGTCGCTGACGCGAAGCAGCAAGGAATGGTGGGGCTGAAGGGGCACCGCACGGCGGGGGGAATCCGGGTTTCCACATACAACGCGGTGACTGTGGAGAATGTGCGCACCCTCGTCACCTTCATGGAACATTTCGTGAAGACCCGCGGGTAGTCTCCGTCGAACTCGCGGAACAACTCATGCTGGAGGGTTTCATGAAAGCCACGCTGTCCGCTGTCGCGCTCTGCCTGCTGTTCGCCGTGCCCGCATTCGCCAAGGAAGTGGCCGGGGTGAACTATCCGGACACCGCGAAGGTGGGCGACAAGGAGCTGAAGCTCAACGGGGTGGGCCTTCGCAAGAAGTTCATCGTCAAGGTCTACACGGTGGGGCTGTACCTGGAGACGCCGTCGAAGGACGCCGCGCAGGTCCTCGCCGCGGACGAAATCAAGCGCGTGCGCATGTACATGCTCCGTGATTTGGACAAGAAGACCATCACCGAGGCCATCGTCGACGGCTTCAAGAAGAACGCGGGCGCGAAGATGCCGGCGCTCCAGGCGCGGCTGGACACCTTCACCGCGGAGATTCCCGACCTGAAGAAGGGCGACGAGCTCATCCTCACGTACACCCCGGGCAAGGGGACGCAGATCCAGAGCAAGAAGGAGGGCGAGAAGATCTCCGTGGAGGGCAAGGACTTCGCGGACGCGCTCTTCTCGGTGTGGCTGGGCAAGGACCCGGTCGATGACGGCCTGAAGGACGGGATGCTCGGCAAGGACTGAGCGAGTCGTCCGTCTCTCAGCGCAGCACCTGGAGGCGCTCCGTGTCCTGGACCAAGGCACGGGGCGCCTTCCGCGTTTTCAGCCCGGCAGGAGGACGCTTGAAATACGTGGATGCGTGGCACGTAGTAGGAAGGTGCCCGGCTGGACGGCGACGCCGGGTCTGATAGCAACCGGCCGGTCAGGAGGACGACATGGGAATTTGCGCGTGGCTGGTGCTGGGCGGTATCGCGGGCTGGATTGCGAGCATCATCAAGGGCACGAACGCGAGGATGGGGTTGGTCGCCAACATCGCGACCGGCATCGTCGGGTCGATGCTGGGCGGCTGGCTGTTCAGTCTGCTGGGAGGCCGGGGCGTGACGGGGTTGAACCTCTACTCGTTGGCGGTGGCCACGGTGGGGGCGGTCATCCTCATCAGCATCGTCCAGGCGATACGCAAATAGCGCCTGGGGCCCTCTCGCCTTCAGAAGAGGCTGAGCTGGGGTGACGGTGGAGGCTTGCGCGGCGGGCGCCGGAAGGTGTCCGGCGCGTCCTCGGTGATGAAGGAGGTGCGCAGGCCGACCTTGCGCGCCGTCGTCTCGAAGAGGCGGTGGATGGTCTCCGCGTAGAGGCCCTCGCCGCGCATGCGGTGCTTGAAGCGGGAGTCGTTGAGCTCCCCACCGCGAATCTCCCGGATGCGGTGCAGGACGCGCTCGGCGCGCAGGGGCAGCCTGGCGCGCAGCCGTTCCTCGAAGACGTCCTTCACGGGGCCGGGCAGGCGCACCAGCGTGAAGTGCGCACGGGTGGCGCCCGCTTCCCGCACGGCGGTGAGCACACGGGAGATGTCCTCGTCGTTGAGCCCCGGAATGATGGGGGCCACGGAGACGGCCACGTTGAGGCCGGCCTCGGAGAGGCGGCGAATCGCGAGCAGCCGCCGTTGGGGCGACGCCGCGTAGGGCTCCATGGCGCGAGCAATCTCCGCGTTGTGGAAGGGCAGGCTGACGCTGACCCAGAGCCGGGCGTCGCGGGAGATGCGCTGGAGCACGTCGAGGTCCCGCTCGATGAGCACGCCCTTGGTGATGATGCCCACGGGGTTGCGGTACTCGGCGCAGACCTCCAGGCAGGCGCGGGTGAGGCGCATGGAGGCCTCGAGCGGCTGGTAGCAGTCGGTGACGCCGCTGAAGACGACCGTCTCTCCCCTCCAGGACGGGCGCTCGAAGTGCTCTCGCAGCAGCTCCGGGGCGCGGGGCTTCACGACGAGCTTCGTCTCGAAGTCCGTGCCCGCGCCGAAGTCGAGGTACTGGTGCGTGGGCCGTGCGTAGCAGTACGCGCAGGCGTGGAGGCAGCCGCGATAGGGATTGACGCTCCAGCTGAACCCCACGTCGGGGCTGTCGTTGTGCGAGACGACCTGTTTGCTGTGGTCTTCAAAGACCTCCAGCCGCGACGGAGGAATCTCGTCGAGGTACTCCACCTCGGTGCTCGCCCAGGGGTTGGGCGGATTGTCGATGGGGCGCGCCTTCACGCGCCCAGGGTGGGGCTGAAAGCGCGTTCAGTCAAGGGTCCGTCCATCGAACGGATTTTTTCTGCCCGGGTTGAGGTGAAATGCGCCCTGGGTTCGTTTCCTGGGGGCAGCGTCAACGTCAAGCAGGAGCTCTCGAGCATGAAGTCTTTTGGAATGAAGCCGCTTCTGACAGTGCTGTCAGTGCTGGTGGTCTCCCTCGTGGGATGCGGGGTTCCGGAGGAGGAGTCCCAGGCCTCTACGGGGTCCACGTCCCAGGCACTGACCGGTCCTTATGACCCCTGGGTGGCCCGCCACGCGCTCACCGCCGCCCAATATCAGACGGAATTCAATACGTGGACCGGGCAAGGCTATCGCCTCTCCTATGTCAGCGGTTACGAAGAAGGAGGCAGTGTCCGCTACGCGGCCATCTGGGAACAGACGAGCGGCCCGGCCTGGCGGGCCTTCCACGGGCTGACCTCCGCGCAGTACCAGACCACCGCCGTCAATCAACAGGCGCAGGGATACCGCCCGGTGGTGGTCAACGGGTACAGCGTCGGCGGTGTCGCCTACTTCGCGGTCATCTTCCATTCGGACGGTGTCGCCGCGTGGGCGGCCCGCCATGACCTGACCGCGGCCCAGTACCAGACGGAGTTCAACACCTGGACCGGGCAGGGCTACCGGCTCGTGCACGTCAGTGGCTACACGTCCGGTGGCGCGGAGCGCTATGCGGCCGTCTGGGAGCAGACCAGCGGGCCGGCCGCGCGGGCCTACCACGGGCTGACCTCGGCCCAATACCAGTCCACGTTCAACACCAATGCGTCCCAGGGCTACCAGCTCGCGAAGGTCAGCAGCTACAACGTGGGCGGCACGGACAAGTACGCGGCCATCTTCCATGCGTCAGCGGGGATTCCCATCGCCGCGCGTCATGGCCTCACCTCCGCCGCGTATCAACAGGCCGCGACGGACCTCAAGAACCAGGGCTATCGCCCCCTCGTGGTGGCGGCGCACAACAACGGGAGCCAGCCCGAGTTCGCGCTCGTCTGGCAGAACCTGACGTTCAGCGCGGCCGACCTGCAGCACATCGACACCACCGTCCAGCAGGCGATGGCCAGCACGAACACCGTCGGCCTGTCGCTGGCCATCACCCGTCGTGGACGGCTCGTGTTCGCCAAGGGCTATGGCCTGGCCGACCAGGGCAGCGGCACCCCGGTCCACTCCTCCCACCGCTTCCGCGTCGCCAGCGTGTCCAAGCCGATGACCTCCATCGGCATCATGAACCTGATTGAAAGCGGCCAGATTCAGCTGACGGACCGCGTCTTCGGCAGGGGCGGATTGCTCGGTGAGACGTTCGGCGCGCAGAGCACCTACCGGGACAGCCGCGTCCTGAACATCACCGTCCAGCAGTTGCTGGAGCACACCGCGGGCGGCTGGGACAACGATGGCGCGGATGGGTCGGGCGACCCCATGTTCATGAACACGGGCATGACGCACGCGCAGCTCATCCAGTGGGTGTTGCAGAACGTGCCGCTCGAGTTCGCGCCGGGGACGACGTACCAGTATTCGAACTTCGGCTACAGCGTCCTCGGTCGCATCATCGAACGCGTCACGGGGATGACCTATGACGCCTATATGCAAAGCCAGGTGTTCACGCCCAGCGGCGCCACCAGCTTCGCCGTCGGGGGCGATACCCTGGCAGCGCGTCTGTCGAACGAGGTCGTCTACTACCAGCTTGGCGCGGGGGCCTTCAATCCGTACGGCATGCCGGTGCGTCGCATGGATGCGCACGGCGGCTGGGTCGTCACGCCCATCGACCTGCTGCGCGTCTCCGTGCGAGCGGATGGGTACTCCACCGTCCCGGACCTGCTGAGCCCAAGCTCCCTCACCACGATGACCACCCGCACGACGGCGCTCGACACCCTGGGCAACCCCGTCAACTACGCCAAGGGCTGGTCGGTGAACAGCCTCCCCAACTGGTGGCACGGAGGCTACGTCCCGGGCACCCTGGCCCTGTTGGTGCGGACCGATGACCGCTATGGGCCCAGCCGCTCCGAGGAATTCACCTGGTCCGCCATGACCAACTCCAACAACCGGGCCGGCTCGGGCACGTCCGACATCAACCTCGACGGCCTGATGTGGAACGTCGTGAACGGCGTCAGCGCCTGGCCCGCGCACGACCTGTTCTAGGCAGGGACTTTCCAGCAGGACTCGTAGGCCCGGCGGGGCTCGCGGGAGCCTCCGCCGGTCCGTTGATGCATCGAGCTGGTTTCTCCGCGCCAACGGGCCGTGCGAGCGAAACACCCGCACGGCCCTCGTCGGAGTTCGTCAGCTCAGTCCGTGAACTCGCAGGACACGCCCACGCCAGTGCCCGCGTACGTGAAGGTCGCGGTGGCGCTGGTGGCGCTCGATGAGGTGAAGCTGAGCGTCGCACCGGAGGCGGTGAAGTTGGCGATGGACCGGTCGACCTGTCCGTTGGTGGTGCAGCTCACCGTGACGACGTTACCGGTGGTGAGACGCAGGGCGCATCCGTTCGCCATGTCGTCGAAGTTCCCGGTGCGGGTGCAGGACTGGGTGGAGGTGCTCATGGTGATGCTGCCCTGCGAGGTGCGATTGCCATTCGCTCGAATCAAGGCCAGCGCGGGAATGACGGTGGAGTTCGAGTAGATATCCGGCATCGACGTGGCGGTGTTGAAGCCGCCGAAGCTGGTGCAGCCGCCATTGGTATGCACGCCCACCACCACCCCGTCGCTCGACAGCACGGCGGAGCCGGACGAGCCATGGTCGGTGTCGATGTCTGCGTAGGCGAGCTGGCCGTCGACGAGCCGGCTCGCGTAGTGGCCCTCGTGGTACTTCTTGCGCAGCCCATTCGGATGCTGGGTGATGCTCAAGATTTGTCCCACGGTGGGGAGCGCGTTGACGGTCCGCATGCTGCCGAAGGTGTTGCCCGCATGGCTGGCGAGCCGGACCACGGCGTAGTCCAGACCTCCCAACTGGACGCGCTCGAGTCCCTCGGCGATCTGCACGGTGGTGGTGGTTCGCAGCGTACTCGTCGGGTCGACCTGGAAGTTGAACACCACGTCGTAGTTCGCCGCGTCCGCCGTGGACGTGAAGCAGTGGCCCGCCGTCAGGAGGATGTTCTCCGCGATGAGCGTGCCGGTGCACTCCGACGCGCCGGTGGCGCGCAGCCGGATGATGCCCACCGCCCGCTGGGTGCGCAGCACGTAGTTGCCCCACGCCCCACCACGGGTGGTGGCCCAGGGTTCGACATCCTCCCAATCCGTGGTGGTGCCGCAGATGGAGCCCTGCTGGATGGTGTGAAGGCCTCCGGCGGGGGCCTCCGACTCCAATCCCTCTCCGCAGCCCATAACCAGGGCGCTCACGGCGAGGGACGCCAGGAACTTCACGGAGAACTGCCTTGTATGCTTGAACATGGAGGGACCTTGAGTTGTTGCGTCTTGGTGGAACGACCTGTGCGTCGCGGGCCCCTGCCTGTCGCGACGCCTTCGCATCATCCACGGATTGCCATTGAATGGGATGTCACATCCACGTCACTTCGTGAGTCCAGGCAGGTGCTCACGGACCGACGAAGTCCATGAGCGCGTCCCGGACGGCGTCGAACGGAGCCATCTCCTTTCGGGCACGACAGAGAATCAACGCGCCTTCAACCGACGCCAGGATGAGCGCCGCGGCGCTGCTCGCCTTCGCGTGAGGCATTCCCGCCACCACCAGGCGCTCTCCGAGCTCACGCTCCCAGGCCACGAAGACGGACGCGGCCCGCGCGCCCAGCTCCGGATGTTCCAGCCGCGCATTGGCCACGGCGGCGATGGCGCACCCGGCCTGGCAGTCGGTCTTCACCAGCACCGTCCTCCACGACTCGAAGAAGCGCCTCACCACCTGCCCCGGCGTCGCCCCCTCGCCATGGCGAAGGAGCGCGAGCACGCGGTCCCCCACCAACGCCGAACTCGTGGACGCGGTTCGCGCGAGCGCGATGGCCCGGCGCTGACGAAACGGGCGGGTAGCGGCACGTTCAACCCCTCCACGGAGAGCTGGCTCAAGCCTGGTTGCTGGAGGTGTCGCGAGCGGATTCCCAGGCGGACAGGCGCTGCCGCTGCCGGGGGACTGGCCAGTCGTGCTCGAAGTCGAAGGGCCGTCGAGCCTGCAGCGTGAGTTCGAGCGCCGCGCGGATTCGGGTCTCCGGTGGGGCCAGGGCTTCCTTCAGCTCATCCAGGCAGGAACCCAGGCTGAATGGATGGCCGTGGCGCCACCTCACCCCACGGTGAAACCGGTGCTGGTGGGTTGCCCACCAGCGATGCCATGGCTCGGGGTCTTGGTCCCATTGCTCGACCTCGACGTCTCCGTCTTCGACCTCCGCCTCCTCCGAGGCCATACGTGCTTGTTGCTTCAGTTGCGCGCCACTGAGCAGCCCAAGCGCCCTGGCCGCGGCTTGAGCGCTGGTGGCCGACTCTAGCGTCAGGTGGGACAGCAGCTCGGTCACCGCGGCGCCCAGGCCGAGCATCCCCATGGCGTCGAGCCCTGCGACAGCGAGTTCAGGACGCCTGCATGCCTGTCGCAAGACAGGCAGTGCCTGTGAGTCACCCGCCAACCCCAGCAACCTCAAGAGAGGAGGCGTCCCCTGTCCCTCGGCGCATCGCTGCCGACAGAGGGGCAGTGCGAGATTCGAACCCAGCATCAGCGCGGCGCGGGCCAAGGGCTCGATTGCATGAGGGGCCTCATGGGAGAGCCTGGATTCGATGGGGGCGAGGGCAGGTCGATGGCGGAGCCGGGCGAGGGCGAGGGCGGCCTCTCTCCTCACGGAGGAGTCTTCGTCGTCGAGGAGCGCGAGAAGTCTGGAGGGCGCGCCTTCTCTCCGGTGTCCCAGGAGTGCCGCGCTCGCGGCCCGCACTTCGGGACGTCCGTCACTCAGGGCGCGGGTACAGAAGTCCGCGAGCCCCGGGTTCGATACGAGGACCAGCGCCTCGGTCCACACGGTCAGCCTGTCTGTGCGGTCCTCCTCACGGGATTGAAGGAGGTCGTCGAAGTCGCATCGCTCGAGCGCAAGTGAGGCCAGGACATGAATCCCCGCCCGGAGCTGCCCTTCGTCTTCCGTGGCCAGGAGTTCGCGAGCACACGCCACCGCCATGTCCCTTGATGCGCGCAGGGCTCCGACCTGGCGTGCGAGGCGCGACTCGAGCTCCTCCGCCTCCATCCAGGAGCAACCAGGGGTGACGAACGAGCGCCTCCGCTGTTCGAGAAGGAAGTCCACCTCCGAAAGGTGCTGCTCCTGAAACTCTCTCAGGAATGCCGCCGCTCCTGGATGCGCCCTCAGGCTCATGCTTTCGCGCCGGGGGCCTTGGGAGTCAGGCGAGGCGCGTGTTGTCACGCAGCACCTCCGTGACTTTCGACAACCCCGCTTCGCTCATCGAGGCGACCTCGACGATGAGCCCACCCCGGGGTGGGTGGTGCGCGTAGATGGCGGCGTCCTCGCGGTCAAGCAGCAGGCAGGAGGGCCCCGCGTGTGCAAGGTGCTCGAACCCCGACTTCAGGGCGATCTGCTTCAGCGACTGGAGCTGCTTCAACTGGGGAGCGCGGCTCTCCTGCTGCCCGGAGAGGGACATCATCATCGTCGTCCGGGCTGGCATGGGCTTCAGGCGCTTGGACAGGAACCCCAGGGAGAACAGCAGGGCCCTGAGGGAGTGGTAGCCCGGGTGGACACGCCCTTCGAACACGGCGTTGCCACCGGTCTCGAACCGGACCACCCAGAAGTCATCCTCACTGGGTGAGTCGAGGTCGAGGTAGTAATCGAAGTAGGGGTCCTTCAATTCCATGGCCACCAGGACGTAGCGAGGCGGCGGACGCCACTCTTCCGACTCGAGGCTTTCGATGAGCGCATCGAGCTCGAAGCTCACGGCGGGGAGTTCCAGGCTCCCCATGTTGCTCCCCATCCTCCGCAAGAAATCCACGTAGTGAGGGGGCAGCTCTCGGCCGACCAGGTCCGCGAAGCGAGCGATTCGCTCATGGGGGGCACCCCGGATGGTGGCTGGGTAGTCCGGGTCGTAGCGGCCCAGGAGCGCGATGAAGTCATCCATCATGAAGCAGCCTCCTCGGGGCAGGGCTTGTGGGGAGGGCAGAGCATGGGCGTCAGATGGATCTGGCAGGTCTCGCAGGATGGCACGACATCACCATGCCGGAACTCCTCGGTGACCTGTCGCGTCTCTTGACCGAGGGTTTTGAAATAGGTGACGCCGACGGTCGTCCGGACCCCCACTTTGCTCTTCTTGTTGGCGCGCTCCACGGCGGCCTCCGGGAAGTAGAACACCTCGGTCATGGCGCCTGGCTTGTGTCCATCCTGATGCGCCTTCTGGATGAGCTTGGGCGCCGCGCAGGCCCCGGGTGGATTCCTGGGGGCTGGCAGCGCCTCCAGGAAGAGCGCCTGCCCGTCTGGAATGAGGCCCATGGAATCCTGGACCTGAGAGAAGTCGACCGGATCGCACACCCCCCAGCGCTTCCTTGCATCGTGCTCATTGAGCAACTCGACGGCCTTCTTGAAGCCGTCCAGCGCCTGGTCATCTCCGGACATGGCGGCGTAGATTTTCTGCCGACACGCGCACACCAGTACTCCGAGCATGTAGCCCCCCTTCTTCTTGAACACTGCCAGGTGGCTCAGCTTGGGCGTCATGCTGATGTGGTCGAGCGTCCCCATCAGCTTCACGGCCAGCGCGGTGCTCTCGGGTCGTTCCAGGATCCGGTGTTCCGCCTTTTCGTGCCCACAGGCCCTGGGACAGCCTGCGCCGACCGGATCATCCCCATAGGCAAAGCCACATTGCCCGTCCTGCATGAAGGCCGTGTTGAATGTATTCCCATTGTGCTGGGTGACGTCCATGAAGCGCACGACACCCTTGCCCTCGAACTTCACGTCGAGGCTGTAGGTGCCCCAGGTCATCTTCCCCTTCGTCTTTGCCGAGACGAGTCCACCCCCCGCCGTGCCTGCTTCGTCTCCCGAACTCGTCCCCAGCTTGGAGGTCTTGAGTGCCACCGGGTTCCCGTCGATGGTGACCGACGTGCTCCCTTCGGCCAGGTCGCTGTTCCTGGCCACGTTCACGTAGGGCACGGGCACCGGCCCACCTGGAGAGGGAGTCTTGCAGACGTCGGGGGCCGCGCAGGTATTGGTTCCACCATCACCCGAATGGACGATGGTCCTCCCATTGGCGAAGACGTCGCTCATATTTCCCTTCCAATGATGCAGGCTCCGACCTGTCCTTCGTCGGAGCAGCCGTAGACGAGCATCCGGGCTTCGGATGCTGGACTCGAGACCTGCTCTCCCAACAGCTGAAGCGCCAACCCGAACTGGACCACGCCAGCGCCAGCGCCTACGTCTCCTTGGGTTTCCGCTAGAAGCATGACGCGTAGCGGCTCGGGCATGAGCGAGGCATTGCGCAGATACGCCCGATTGAACTCATGTCCCCAGAAGGTCTCTCCCGTCTGGCAGGACAGGACCTGCGCGACTCTTTTCCTTTCAGTCGCCGGATGGGTGCGCAGGTAGTGGAACGCCGTCGTGAGTCCTTCCGCCAGGCTGGGCTTGCCACACGTCATGGGGCGGGGCTCCTTCGCGACAGTGGCGGCGAGGACGAGACCTTGCGGGCGCAATCCCCGGTGTCTGGCTGTCGAGGCCCGTGTGAGCAACACGAAGCCTGCTCCTTCCCCGGGGATGATTCCGTCGCGGACCGTCGAACAGCGCAGGCGTCGCCCGCCGAGCAACTGCTTCAATGAGCCTGGATCGCAAAACGAGTCGGCGGCACCCACCAGCACCTGTCGTGCTCGGCCCGCATGCAGCGCCGCCATGGCCCGAGACAGGGCCGCGAAGAAACCTGCCCGTCCCTCGTGGCAGAGCCCGTCTGCCTCCAGATGGAGTCGGTAGGGCGAGGCCACCTGTGCGAGCGCCTCCAACAGGCGTGTTCTCTCGACGTCCACACCACCGACAGAGCCGGAGAGCGCCATGAACAAGGGAAGGGTCTCCCTCTTGTCCAGGGGCACGGCATCGAGGCATTCCTGGAGGGCGGTTGCCGCGAGCGCGACGATGCGGTCCGTGCGAGAACACCGCGTCTCCAACAGTGACAACATCGAGGCCCGGACCGGTTCCCCGGTCGAGTCCAGGACTCCCGTCAGGAAGAAGCGAACCGTGCCGGCCGCCATCTCGACCAGGGTGGTGGGGGCTGTCAGGCCCAGCGGTGTGCAGAGTCCCAGTCCAAGCACCGCCACTGCGTCGGTTCCGGGCGTCACGAGAGTGGCTCCTCCCAGGGCTCCAGCTCTCGAACCACTGTGTACTCGTGCTTGGAGAGCAGTCCATGGACCGGCACCGCCGCACGCCAGATGAGGGTCAGTCCGCGCTCGTCGGGCTCGATATGGACGGCGTCGAGCACCATGGGCCTTCGCTCGACCCTGTCGCGGAAGATGGCCTTGATGACCAACCGATGTCGGGGCAGTGGGAAGGACAGCGGTCCATCTGGCGAGAGGCCTGAGAGCACTACAGGCTCGCCGCCCTTCAACCAGGGAGCGGCGGCGAGTCCATGCGCCGCGGCCAGGAAGAATCGAGGGTCGAAGTCGGCTGGCCAGAGGGGCGCTCGCTGCTCGACCCAGGCCTCGTCATACGTCCCGGCCCAGGCAAGTCTTGGCTGCCAGTATCGCGAGAGCGGTCCGAGCCCCCAGGGTGGCACCTGCTGGCTGAAATGAGTCAGCCGATGCGCTGGGTCCTCGAAGTTCGGGAGGGGCTGTTCCAAAGCCGCTTTGGAGGAGCCATGGAACCCGCGCCCCACCGGATTCCGGGCCTCCATGGGTCCGCCGAAGCTTCGCTCATAGACGAGTGGCAGGGAGTCGAAGGGCAGGGGCACCGAGGGTTGCAAGGTCAGCACTCCTCGCGCCCAGACGCGTTCGCCCAGGACGTGAAGTGTTTTCTGACAGGGTCCAATCCGGGCAGCCACCTGCATTTCCTTCACGGGGCGCCCGCGCGGGGCCCATGCCCGGCCTGAAATGTAGATGTCGGTCGCCGGGCGGTACCAGGTGCTCTGCCCCTCCATTCGCAGGCTGGACGTCTCTGGAGAGTGCCAGTAGCTGTCCACCAGGGGTGGAGGCCCCTGCCTATCACTCCGTGCAGGCGGCGTGTCTGACGCGCGTCCGGCACGAGGCAACTCGAAGTGCCCGGAAACGCAGACGACCAATTGCTCGCATCCTGTCCCATCTAAGGACGGAAACGAAATCGCTCCGAACGACGTAAGGTTCTCGAGCTTGGGCATGAATGGGTACGTTGGCTTGCGCGAACCTCGGGCCATCCTGCGCCGAATCGAAACACCAGACAAGGCGGCCCTGGAGGCCCTCTGCACGGACGATTCGCTCCAGGTGAGCGGAGTCATGGAGTGAGAGTCATTGTTGCCCCAGTCGAGGAATGACTCGGGCTCAATCCAAGCAGAGACAATCATGGTGGCGCCGCGTGCTGTTCCCCGGCATCGCTTGTCTACTTCCCTCGTCGCCCCCGGTAGCGGCGCTCCGCATCCGAAGCCGGCACTTCCGAAGACAATCGTCCCCCATGGGCGCGCCGATTCCATCGACTTCGCGGACGTGTACACGCCGACGTCGGAGATGGGGTGCTCGCTGGGCGTGGGCGCGCGCATCCAGCTCCAGCCGACGCATCCTTCCCTGCCCGCCGGTCACACGGTGGGCGGCATCTTCCGATGCGGTGGAAATGGCGGCGGGTAGCGTCCGCTCGAAGGCGGAGGACTCGGGCGTGCCCTCTCTCCATGGGGCCGCGCCCAGCGTGTAGATTCAAGGGGTTGAGATACCTCGTCGGCTCTGGCGGCGCGGGTCCGAAGAAAATCGTCCGGGTCGCGAATCCGTTCGGAGGGTGCCCGCCTCTTAATGGGTGAGGCAGGGCATTTTCCCCGCCCCCGTCTTCCAGGTGCTCACATGGCCGCCCACCCGTTGCCCGCTGCTCCTGACGCGATGCTGCTCGCGGCCCACGCGGGTGACCGTGACGCGATGCTCCGCCTGCTCCAGGCGCTTCAGCCCAACCTCAGGCGGTACGCGCAGCAGCGCTGCTTCATCAACGACATCGACGACGCGGTCCAGGAGTCGCTGCTCGTGCTGGCCCGCCACCTGGGCTCCGTTCGGAAGCTGGCGTCCCTGTCGGGCTGGCTGTTCCGCATCGTCCAGCGCGAGTGCCGACGCCTGGGGCGGGTGACGCTCAAGCAGGACCCCTACGAGGAGGCGCTGGCCGACCAGTGGATGGGCTCGCACACGTCGGAGTCCGCGCGGGTCGACGTGGCCTCCGCGCTGGAGTCCTTGCCCCCGCACTACCTGGAGGTCGTCCTGCTGCGCGACTTCGAGGAGTTGTCCATTCGCGAAATCTCCGAGCGCCTGGGCGAAGACGTGCCCGCCGTGAAGAGCCGCCTCCATCGGGCTCGCGCCATGGTGCGCGAGTACCTGCTGGCCTGACCTTTCATCCCCGCCTCATCGACATCCGAAGAAGGAGCCCCGTCATGGCCAACCCCATGTCCACCCTCGGCATCATCCACACCGTCGTCAGCCTGCCCCCCCTCATCTTCGGAGGCTGGGCCTTCCTCCGCGACGGCCGCATCGACCCCGGCACCCGCGTGGGCCGGCTGTATCTGTTGAGCATGGTGGCGTCGATTGTCACGTCGTTCGGCCTCTCCAGCACGGGCGGCTTCAACCCCGGCCATGGCCTGGGCCTGCTCGCGCTCGTGCTCATGGCGGTGGGCGTCGCCGCCTCGCGCATGGGTGGGCTCGGCCGCGCCACGCCCTACGTGGAGACGCTGACGTTGTCCGCCAGCTTCATGGTGCTGCTGGTGCCTGGAATCAACGAGACGCTGACGCGCCTGCCCGCGGGCCAGCCCATCGCCAGCAGTCCGGAGTCGCCTCCCGTTCAGGCCGCCTTGCTCGCGCTGGTGGTCTTCTTCCTGCTCGGGGCCACGTACCAGGTGCTGAAGCTGCGGGCGCTCTCGCGAAGGAGCCTCGTGGCCGGCCCGGTGGCGTGACGCATTCGCTCCAGTCCTGCTCGCCAGTTCCATCGGCGCGGCGCTGGAGCCCTCCGCCAGGAGCCGTCAAACCGCCCCGTCACGCGTCGAGGTCCCCTCCTCGTGACGGGGACCTCGCTTGCTCATGCCGCGGACGTCACGGCTTCTTCCGCCAGCGGACGTCAATGCCTTTCACCCAGGCCTCGAAACGGCCGTCGCCCCGGTCCTCGGCGCGGAACACGAGCTCTCCGGCCTCGGCTTCGAAGACGCAGGATTTCGACTGCGGCTGTGCTTCATGCACGTCGAACGTGGCGAGGACGTTGTCCCCCTGCTGCACGACGAGCCGCCCGCACCACTCGTGGGCATGCGCATCCAGCGTGAGCGTCGCTGGATGGGCGAGCATGGCCTTCGCTGACTCGTGGGCGCCCGCGAGCACGAAGAGCATCCCGTCGCGCCGCGTGTGGTTTCCGGTGAGCCGGGTGATGGGGTTCGGCTTTCGGAGAAGGGACAGGCAGTCCAGCTCGGGATGGCCACCCCAATCAATCACCCGCTGGGACGCGACCGTCAGACCTTCCTTGTGCGCGTAGTGCGCGAAGAGGTCCTTGCTCATGAAGTTGCGGATGTTGGGGCTGTCCATCCACTTCCCACACGGGTTGCCGGTGTAGTTCGAGTGGTGGATGAACGCGTGTGCGCCCGGCTCCAGGACGCGGAAGAACTCGCGCAGATAGGCCCGCACCACGTCACTGTCGAAGTGGACCATGGCGTCGAAACAGTAGGTGAGCGTCACCGAACCACTGCGCACCGCTGCGAGGGACGAGCCGTCGTTGACGACATAGGTGATCTTCGAGTCCCGACCCGCGAAGCGGCGACGGCAGAAGTCGATGTTCTCCTTGTTGATGTCCACCACGTGGATCCGCTGCGCGAGGGGCAGCAGGTACTCCGTGTTCCGACCGTGACCGGCCGCGAGGTCCAGGGACGAGGAGAAGTCACACTCTCCGATGACGGGCCAGATGGTGTTCTTCCAGGCGTCCGGCATGAAGCGCTCGACTTCTTCGTAGTACGCGTGCTCCTTCCAGTCGTCTCCAACCTCCTTGGCCAGGACGCTGACTCCTTCTTTCGACATGGGCGTGGTTCTCCCGACGGTTGGATGGCTCGGAGCAGACACAATCCTCTCCGCCACGGCAAGAGAACTCGGCGGATGCGCCAGGCGTGGCGGGTCTCTGGCTGCCTGGCGTGTATCCCCCGGCGACGCCTACGCCTCCAGTCGCTTGCGCAGCGCTCCCAGTCGGCTTCGGCCCACCGGCAGCCGGGTGCCGTCCCGCAGCTCCACCGCGCTGCGTGAGCCCTCCGAGGCGACGAGCTCGCGGATGTCCGTCGCCCGGACGAGATAGGAGCGGTGGATGCGGAGGAAGTCGGCGGGGAGCAACTGCTCGAGCCGCTCCAGGCTCTTCTCGCTCAGTTCGGTGCCACCTCCGCGAAGGACGAGCTCCGCGTAGTCGCCAGCGCCCTGGATGTACGCGACGGAGTCCAGGGGCACGAGGACCACGCCTCCTCCCTTCCTCACCGCGAGGGTGCGCAAGGCCGTGGCCGCGCGGTTTCCCACGCGGGCGAGCGCGACGGCGAGCCGCTCCGGCGTGTAGGGCTTTGGCACGAAGTCCAGCACCCCCAGCTCGAAGGCGCGCAGCGCCTGGTCGGTGTTCGCGGAGACCACCACCGTCTGGAATGCGCCCGCGGCCGCCTCCGCGAGCAGCGCGAAGCCGTCCTCTCCCGAGAGGTTCAGGTCCAGCAGCAGCACGTCCACGGTGCGCTCCGCCAGCAGCGCGCGCGCCTCATCCAGGCTCGCGCACACGCACGGAGGCGGGGTGCCCGGCCCCAACTGCTGCTCGCACAGCCGGGCGAGACGGCGCGCCGCCAGCGGCTCGTCCTCCACGATGAGCATCCTCACGCCGGCACCTCCACCCGCGTCATCCACCCCGCCTCGGTGGGCCCGTCCTCGAGCCGCCACGCACCGGGGAAGGCCTCCTCCAGGCGCGCGCGCAGGTAGCGCGAGCCGGTGCCCTCACCGCCCCCTTGGCGCATGCCCGTGCCCAGGGGGGCGAGGAAGGCGTAGCGCCGCCGCGGCCGGGCGCCCTCGTTGACGAGGCTGCCCTGGAGTCGGAAGGTGTGGGGCGAGACGTAGCGGTTGTGGCTGAAGGCGTTCTCCAGCAGCGTGTGCAGCAGGGCAGGGGGAACGGGGGCCTCCAGGTCCACGCCCTCGGTCTCCAACTGGAAGGCCGTGCCCTGTCGGCAGCCCATGACCTCCAGATGGGCGCGGCACAGCTCCAGCTCGCGAGCGAGCGGAATGGTGCGCTCACCGGAGACGGCGAGCAGGTGCCGGTATGCCGCGCCCAGGGCCTCGATGAACCGCACGGCCTGCGCGGGCTCCGTCTCCACCCACTCACTCAGCGCGCCCAGCGTGTTCATCAGGAAGTGTGGCTGCAGGCTGCGCTTGAGCAACTCCAGTTGCAGGCGCTCCGCGGCGCGCGTGGCGCTTTCGAACCGCTCCTGTTGCCGGCGCTGCTGCCGGGCATGGACCGCCGTGAGGCAGAGCAACAGCCCTCCAAAGGCGAGGAAGAAGCCGCGCTCGGAGAAGCCCCAGGGTTCCAACAGGTAGAGCACCCCTGCGAAACCGAGTCCCGCCAGCGTGCCCAGGGCCCCGCCCGATTCTCCTCTTCGCCACGCGAGCACGGCGAGCGCCGTGGAGACGACGAGCGAGGCGCCGAGCGCGATGCTGCTCTTGCCATCGAAGCCCGGAACGAAGACGAGCGAGAGCAGCCCCAGTCCGAGTCCCAGCCACCGCAGCCAGCGGCGCGGCTCGCCGAAGGCCGCATGCACGGTCGCTGGCAGCAGCGCCGCCACCGCCAGCACGGCCGCCGCCTGCAGTCGCAGCCGCACGGCGTGCTGTGGGTAGGGATAGTTGGCGAGCCCGCGCCACGCCTCCAGCAGGACGAGCGCCGCGGCGGAGAGGCACAGCACGCCGAGCAGCAGCGTGGCGAGCCCGCCGTGAGCAAGCCGCACGCGCGCGAGGTGGTAGAGCCCCATCAGCACCAGCGCGCCCAGCATGCAAAGGGCTGGCACCATGCCGAGCATCCGCGTCTGAGCGAGTGACGCGGCCTCGCCCACCTGCAGTCGGTGGATGGTGCCCACGGGCTGGAAGCCGAGCTGGTGCGCCGAGACGCGCATCGTCAGCACATGAGGGCCCGGCGCGCTGAGGTCGGGCGGAAGCGGGAGCTGGACATCGACGCGTCCCGGTACCTCCTCCGAGGGCGTTCGCCCCACCTGTCCGTTGCGGCCCAGGGGTCTGCCGTCCCACCAGGCCTCCCATGACCCGAGCACCGACAGGGCGAGGGCAGGCGTCGGGGCTCCTTCTTCTCGCGGGGGCACGTCCACCTGCGTGCGCAGCCAATAGGGGCCCGTCCCCTCGCTCACCTGGTCGGCCGCCACCGTGCGCCAGCCCGGTGAATCCGCGGAGAGCGCGACCTCTGGGGGGAGCTCTTCCGTGTTCACCTGCACCAGCCCCTGCCGCGTGGAGGGCAGCGCGGCCGAGGCGGCGAGCGAGAGCGCGAAGCATCCCGTGACGAGGGTGGAGGTCATCATGGGCCTGAGCATACGCAGCCCGGCGAAGTACCACGCGCACTTCAACGACGCCGCGAGACGTTGGGCGACCGGCACCCCACGCGCCGTGCTGGCCAGCGCATCCTCCTTCTCGTTGAAGCCCTTCTCGGAGGAACGCCATGCGCGCCGTGCTCCTGCTTGCCCTCACCCTTCCGCCCTCCCTCGCCCATGCCCAGGGTCTGCAACTGCAGCCGCACACCTTCCAGGCCCGCGACGGCCGGAGCGTTCAGGCCGAGCTGGGCACACTCACCGTGCCCCTGCGTCACGCTCGTCCCGAGGGCCCGGGCCTGCCCCTGCGCTTCGTGCGCTTCAAGAGCACGAACCCCTCGCCCGCGGCACCCATCGTGTACCTGTCCGGGGGCCCGGGCGGCTCCGGCATCGAGACCGCGCGCCGTGTCCGCTTCGACCTGTTCCTCGCCCTGCGCGAGGTGGCCGATGTCATCGCGCTGGATCAGCGCGGCGCCGGCGATTCGAATCCCCAGCCCGAAATGGCGCGGAGCTGGGCCGTCCCGCTCGAGCAGCCCATGGATGAGGCGCTGCTCGACACCACGGTGAAGAAGGCCGCCGCCGAGGCGAGCCGGACCTGGATGGCTGCGGGCGTGGACCTGGGCGCGTACACCACGGTGGAGAGCGCCGACGACCTGGAGGTGCTGCGCAAGGCGCTGGGGGCCCCCAAGCTCAACCTCTGGGGCATCAGCTACGGCACCCACCTGGGCCTCGCCTACCTGCGGCGCCACCCGCAGCGGGTGGACCACATCATCCTCGCCGGCATCGAGGGGCCGGACGACACCTGGAAGCGGCCCGCCCACGCGGAGGCGCTGCTCGACCGCTGGGATGCCGTGCTGCGCGCCGAGGGTGAGCGCGGACCGGGCCTGAAGGCGCGGCTGGCGAAGTTGTTGAAGGCGCTGCGGCGCGAGCCCCGCATCGTGGAGTTCACGGACCCGGCGAAGGGGGAACGCCACACCTGGAAGGTCAGCCCCTTCGACCTTCAGCGTGCTGCTTTCGAGTCCCTGCGGGACCCCGCCACCTTCCGGCGCTTCCTCGGCCTGCTTCCCGCGCTGGAGGCGGGGAACTACGAGCCGATGGCGCCCTTCGCGAGCATGTTGCGCGAAGGGGGGCTGGACCCGATGTCGCTCGCCATGGATGCGGCCTCCGGCGTGAGCCCGGCGCGACACGCCCTCATCGCGAAGGAGGCGTCGAAGGCCGTGCTCGGTGGCAGCGCCAACCCAGGCGCACTGCTGGCGGGGGATGTGCCTGGTGTGAGCGACCTGGGTGAATCCTTTCGAGGCCCGCTGAAGGCCTCGGCGCCCGTGCTCCTCATCAGCGGCACCTTGGATGGGCGCACGAGCCCGGACAACGCGGAGGCCTTGCGCCCCGGACTCTCCCAGGCCGTGCACCTGGTGCTGGAGGGCGCGGGACATGACGGCCTCTTCCAGTCGGACCCTCGCATCCTGGAGCGGATGAAGGCCTTCCTGAAGGGCGAGAAGCTTCGCGATGAGCGACTGAAGATCGAGGCGAAGCGCTGAGGTCGACCGCTCGCTCCGCATCCGGGCGGGAGATGGGCCGATGCCTCGCGGCTGTCGAGGAGGCAGCCCGTCTTCCGTCCGCCGCCGGGTCGGTGCACCGCGCTTGCCCCCGCCGCATTTTCAGCGCGCGGCGGTTTCACGCGGAAAGCGGAGGCATGACCATGAAGCAGCGCAAGCTGGGCCGGCAGGGACTGGTGGTTTCGGAGCTGGGACTCGGATGCATGGGGATGAGCGAATTCTATGGCGCGGGGGACGAAGCGGAGTCCCTGCGCACCATCCACCGGGCGCTCGAGCTGGGCATCACCTTCCTCGACACCGCGGACATGTATGGGCCCTTCACCAACGAGGAGCTCGTGGGCCGTGCGATTCGCGGCCACCGCGAGCAGGTGGTGCTGGCCACGAAGTTCGCCAACGTGCGCGGCGCCAAGGGCGAGTTCCTGGGCATCCGAGGTGACCCTGCCTACGTACGTCAGTCGTGCGAGGCCTCGCTGAAGCGCTTGGGGGTCGACGTCATCGACCTCTACTACCAGCACCGCGTGGACCCGAAGGTCCCCATCGAGGAGACGGTCGGCGCGATGGCGGAGCTCGTGCGTGAAGGCAAGGTGCGCTACCTGGGCCTCTCGGAGGCCGCGCCCGAGACGATTCGCAAGGCGCACGCCACCCATCCCATCTCCGCGCTGCAGACCGAGTACTCGCTGTGGACGCGTGACGTGGAGCAGGACGGCGTGCTCGCCATGGTGCGCGAGCTGGGCATCGGCTTCGTCGCCTACAGCCCGCTGGGGCGTGGCTTCCTCACCGGCCAGTACAAGCGCTTCGAGGACCTGCCCGCGGACGACTTCCGCCGCCAGAACCCGCGCTTCCAGGGAGAGAACTTCCAGAAGAACCTGGACCTGGTGCAGCGGGTGGAACAGCTCGCGAAGCAGAAGGGCGTGCCGTCCGCGCAGCTCGCGCTCGCGTGGGTGATGTCGCGAGGCCCGGACGTGGTGCCCATCCCCGGCACCAAGCGCGTGAAGTACCTGGAGCAGAACGCGGGCGCCGCGCGGGTGGAGCTCACGGGCGCGGACCTCGCCCAGCTCGACTCGGTGTTCCCGGTGGGCGCGGCGACGGGGCAGCGCTACCCGGACATGAGCGCGGTGAATCGCTGACGTGCCGTGACACCCGTGCCGTCGCGGGCGGCGGGGCCTCAAACCCATCCAATCCCTTCCCTTGAATCGCGATGACGCAGTCGCCCAAAAGGGAGGCGCCTCCAACGAAACAATTTGAAATACATACGGAGTGGCACAGGCCGCGCTCCTGCGCCTGCCTTAGAATTCTCACAGGAATCCCCGGGAGTGCGGGCCAGCGCGAGTTGCGCTGCCATTCCCCGGGCCCGAAATCATGGCAAATATTGCAAAGGCCCGTGCTCCCTGATTATAAGGACAGCGACTTCAGACAAGCTTATCCAAGCTGTCAGGAGGTCACAGGCGTGAAACGACACCTGCTGCCTTCAAGTCCGGTCGGCCCGGGGGGCCTCCTGTCATGAAGAGTGAAACATTTCATTCCCTTCAATCATGATGCATGGGCACAGCGCCTTGAAGCTCCTGCTCGTCGAAGATGAAGAGACGATGGTGGCTCTATTGAGGCAGGGCCTGGAGGAGGAAGGGCACGAGGTTCTTGTCTGTCATCAAGGGCGCGTCACATTGCGTCAGGACGAACTCGAGCACTTCGACGTCATCCTCCTGGACTGGTCCCTGCCAGACCAGGATGGGGTGTCCGTCCTTCGCCAATGGCGCGAGGCGGGCCTGCAGACGCCGGTGCTGATGTTGACCGCGCGCGGTACGCCGGGTGAGAAGGTGACGGGGCTTCGCGCCGGAGCGGATGACTACCTGTCGAAGCCCTTCGACTTCGACGAGCTGCTGGCGCGACTGGAGGCGCTGCACCGCAGGGACGACCAGCAGGGCGGTCCGGTGCGGATGGGTACGGTGCTGTTGGACGCTCGCCGCAGGGTGCTGCGCCGTGGAACCCAGGAGGAGTCGCTCACCGCGCGCGAGTTCTCCCTGATGTCCTCGCTGGCGCGTCACCCGGGCACGCAACAGGTGCGCGCGAGGCTGATGGCTCAGGCCTGGGGGCCTCACTTCGAGGGCAGCCCCAACGTGCTGGAGGTGTACGTGGGCTATCTGCGCGCGAAGCTGGAGCGACTGGGCGCCAGGGACGTCTCCATCCGCGCGGTGCGAGGCGTGGGATATACCCTGCTCATCGAGCAGGGACCGCGTGCGTCATGAAGCTCGCACGCCGTCTGTGGTTGCTCGGCGCCCTGGTGCCGGCGCTGGCCGCGCTGGTCGCGCTCGTCGTCGCCGGGCAGCTCTTCCGTTATGACCTGGAAGCCGCGCTGGACCATGCCCTGCTGACCCAGGTCGCGGTGGAGAGCCTCAGCGTCAGCCTCTTCGAGGGCTCCGAGAAGCGCGAGAGCCTGAACCTCGCCATGTACCCTCTCCTGGCGCAGGTCCAGCCGTTCGCCCCTCAAGGAGAGCTCTTCGGCCAGGACGGGCGACTCCTGATGCAGCATCCATCGCTGCCGGAGGAGCAGGTCGTCACGACCCTGCTGATGCCGGGAGACCCTCGGAGTCCGCCCCAGCTTTCGACTCGCGCCCTGCCGGATGGAACGCGCGTGCGCGAGGCGGTGGTCAGCGTGCGCTCACCCCAGGGTGAGCTGTATGCGCTGCGCCTGACGGCGACGATGGCGCAGGTGGATGAATCGGTCCGAGGCTATTATCGCAGGGCCTTCTCGATGGCGGCGCTCCTGGGTTTGCTGTTGCTGGTGCTCCAGACCTTCCTCGCCCGGCGCCTGGCGGGACGGTTGGGCGCCATCACCGGCCACCTGAGGATTCTGCGCGAGGGTGACTTCTCCCAGGCGCCGGCGCTGGACGGTGACTCGGATGAGATTGGCCAGTTGCGCGATGTGCTCGCCGAAGTCACCGACAAGCTGCGCGGCGCCCGGGAGGAGCAGGAGCGGCTCATCGCGGACGCCGCCCATGAGCTGCGCACGCCGCTCTCCCTCATGCGGACCCGGATGGACCTCGCGCTGCGACGCGAGCGCGGCAACGAGGAGCTGTTGGCGTCCTTCCGCGCGGTCCGAGGCGAGGTGGACCGGTTGGCGGTGCTCGCGGGTGAGCTGCTGGAGCTGGCGGCGGCGGGGCGGGGCGAGTGGGACAGGACGAAGGCGAACCTGGTCGACGTGGTGGGTCAGTCGGTGGAGGCGGCGCGCGCCGAGGCGGAGGCGCGTGGGCTCATCATCTTCCTGGAGTCCCCCACGCGAGAGGATGTCTGGTTCGATCCAGGGGGTGTGCGGCGGGCGGTGGACAACCTGCTGTCCAATGCCCTCAAGTTCTCTCCCTCGGGTGGGGAAATCCACGTGCGCTTGTGGCGGGAGCACGCGCACGCGCGCATCAGCGTGGTGGACCAGGGTCCTGGCATCCCGCCCGCGCAGCGGGAAGAGGTGTTCGCCCCTTTTCGAAAGCTGTCGAGCGCCACGCCCGGAGCGGGCCTCGGGCTGGCCATCGTCCGCGAGGTGGCGCGGCGGCACGGGGGCCGCGTCTGGGTGAACTCCGCCCGGAGTCGGGGAGCGGAGGTGGTGTTGGAGTTGCCCACCCGGCACCAGGGCTGAGCGAGGGTGAGAGCGCAATCCAGTCGGAGGCCGCCTCCAGTCGACCGCTCACTCCGTCCAGGCGAACCAGTTGGGCTCCCTGCACGCCCACGCGACGGTTCACCCCGAACGTCACCGGGGGCGTCACTCCCGTGTCGAAGTCCCGCAGCGCCTCCAGGTGAAGCATCAGGTCCGCGCGCGTGACGTCCGCGCCCGAGCGCCGCAAGGCCTCCACCAGCACTCGCGACGCCGCATATGCGCCGAGCTGGAAGGCCACATGACGCGGGCGCAGGCCGTGGCGTTGGAGGAAGGCGGTGAAGGCGCGCAGGTGCTCCTCGCGGGCCTCCACTCCCGGCGGGTAGACGAAGAAGACCGGGAGCGGCCCGCTCGTCACCGAGGACGGAGCGGCCAGGCGGGCGGGTGCATAGACACGCGTCTGTTGCTCCCAGGACGCCAGCGCTTCCACCAGCGTCGCGAGGCCCTCGGGCGGGCCGGCATAGAGCACGGCGGGTGTCCGCGCCTGACGCAGGGGCTGGAGCGCCGCGAGGTCCGTAGCCGTGCTCCTCAGGGGAATCTCCACCGGTGGAGGCAGCTCGCGTCGCAGGGCCTCCTCGCGCACCGCACGGGCCCAGGCGAGGCCCGATGCGTCTTCGGTGCGCACCACCACCAGGGCCTGACGGCGCAGCAAGGACTCGTCCGTACGCGCCAGGTGCTGCACCACCAGGCGGGCCTGCGTGGACTCCTCGGGGTAGAGGAAGAAGATGGGGCTGTCTCCGCCCTGGCCCTCGTCGGCGAGTGCGCTGGGGAGCACGAGCGGTGCTCCCTCGCGCCGCAGCAGCGCGTCCGAGGCGGGCACACCCTTGCGCAGGCTGCCCACCAGCGCGAGCACTCCGCGCTCCAGCAATCGCGCGGTGGCATCCGGCCCCACGGGCGAGGACTTCGAGTCGTGGAGCGCCGAGTCGTCCTCCACCACCAGCTCCAACCGCCGCCGGAAGATGCCTCCCTCCGCGTTCACCTCCTCGAAGGCCGCGCGCAGCACCTGCGCCACATCCTGCCCGGCTTCACCCAACCGCCCCCGCAGAGGCAGCGCCGCGCCCACCGTGAGGGTGGCGGGAGTGATGCCGGGGTCGGGTGTCTCACCCAGCGTCTCCAGATAGGCGAGCAGCTCCTCGCGCTCGGCCGGGGAGAGCACATAGCGCGGCATCGTCGCCCCGAGGATTCGACCGCTGGCCGAGCGGCCCTCGGTGATGGCTCGCAGCAACGTGTCACGTCCATACGCGGGGCGCGCCCGGTCCTCCAGGTCCCCCGAGTCACGCGCGCGCGAGTGGTGGAGGGCTCCCGGGCGGATGTCCGGCACGTCCACGCCACCTTCTTCACTGCCGCGCCCCGAGGGCGCGTGACAGCGCGCGCACGCGGCCACGGCGCCGCTCAGCTCGATGCGCTCGGAGCCGAGCTGGCCCACCAGGAGCGTGTCCCGGACACTCATGCCCCGCTGGAAGAGGCCGCGTCCGTGCTTCGCCAACATCGGGTCCACGGGAGCAGGTGTCGCCGATGGCTTGCACCCGAGCCACATCGACGCCAGGACCGCGAGCGCCCACCGTGCGGCACTCGAGATGCAGACGGCGCGGGTTCCGTCACGCATCCTCGGCGGGGCGCTACCGGGGGGCATCCAGGTGCTCCACTGCGTACACGAGGTTGTCGGTTTCCGACATCGCGGGGGCCTTCACCCACATGCCCGTGGTGGTGTCGCCGATGAGCAGCGTGGAGCCGTGGGTGTTGGGGTCGTTCGTGAAGCCCCCGAGCTTCTTGAGCACGAGGGAGATGTTCTCGGGAGCACCGGTGAGGAAGTACCAGCCGGGCCCCACACCGAACTTCTTCGTGAAGCGCGCGAGCGTCTCCGGGGTGTCGTTGGCGGGGTCCACGGAGAGGGTGATCATGGTGATGTCCCTGCCCACGCGGCCTCCCAGCTTCTTCTGGACCTCGGCGAGGTGCTTCGTCATGGGAGAGCAGACGCCCTTGCACGCGGTGAAGGCGAAGTTGATGAGGACCGTGCGGCCCCGGATGAGGTCCTCGTAGAAGCGGTGTGTCTTGCCGTGCTGGTCCACCAGTTCCGTGTTGGTGAAGTAGCGCGCGGCGGCGGCGTCCAGCGCGGAGGGCGTCGCGGTGTCGAGCTCCACGGGAGGCGCGGAGGCGGCGCGGACCTCGCGAATGGCCTCGAGGATGGAGGAGGCCGAGCCGAGGCCGTCCACGCGCAGCCACATGTCCGCTGTCGCGTTGCCCACGAGCACGAGGGGGCGGTGGGCCTCCTTGTCCGGCGCGTAGCCGCCCAGCGCGACCAGGGCCTCCTTCACGCGAGCGGGCTCGCCGGTGAGGAAGGACCAGCGCGGGCCGGGCGCGAAGGGTTCGGCGAAGCGGGCGAGGCGCTCGGGGGTGTCGTTGGCCACGTCCAGGGTGATGGAGATGAAGCGCACCGGGCTGTCAGGCCCCAGCTCCTTGCTCACGCGCGCCAACGTGGCGGTCATCGGCGAGCAGATGGTCTTGCAGCGGGTGAAGATGAAGTTGATGACCACCGTCTGTCCGCGCACGAGGTCGGATCCCAATCGCACCTGCTTGCCGTGTTGATCGACCAGGAGGACATCGGGCACCTGGATGCGGAGCGCTGGCGAGGCGGGAGAGGGGACTCGCGCCGTGTCCTGCGCGAACGAACCCGCCGGAGCGGTGGCGCTGAAGAACAGCAGCATGACGAGGGCCTTCAGGGGAGCGTTCGTCATCGGGGATGGACCTCGGAGGGAGGGAGGGCCGCCAGCGAGGGCTGGGCGCGCAGGGTGAAGTGGGGGAGTGTGCCGAGCGGGGCGCCTCGGCCCTCCACGCCGACGAGGAACTGGTACTGCCCGGGCTCGGGAACAGAGACGTCGACCTCGAAGAGCCCCTCTTCCACTCGCCGGGGAACGGGCCGCTCCAGCCATTGGCCCGAGGGCGGACGGAAGACCAACACCTGCACCTCCTCGGGACTCACCGGGCGCGGGTCCTTCGCGTCCGGGAGGGGCGCCAACCTGAAGCGCAGCGGGGTGGACACGCGAGGCGTGAGCGGCGCGCCGGCGTCGAAGTCAGCGGTGAGGGCGAGGGGTTGCTTGCGGACGGTGGAGGCATCCTCGGGGACGCCCCGGACGTCCCACTCCAGACACGCGATGGTGCGCGGGTCCTCCAGGAGGAAGTACACGTCGTGGACGCCGTTCTCTCGCACCACGGCCTCGGCGGTGAAGACGCCGGGCTCCACTTCGTGCAGCGAGCGGTCCAGCACCAGCACGGCCTTGGGCTCGCGGCCGTAGTTCAGGTGCGTGCCACGCGGCGCCATCATTCCCTCGCTGTAGAGGAAGAGGGCGCGATCCGCGGTGCCCGCGACGATGACGCCGTTGCCCTCGGGCATCGGAGCGATGGGCGCGGAGCGGCCCAGGCTCCTGGCCTCCAAGGGCCTCTTCTGCCCCATCACCACATGGACGATGGACGGCTCGCCCTCCTTCTTCGCCAGCGAGGCCAGCTCGATGAGAGACACGCGCGCGTCCTCGGTATTGCGCACGTAGGCGTAGGCGTCGGTGAAGACCAGCTGGTCCGGCGCGGAGAACCCGGTGAGGGAGTGGGCGAGCACACTGGAGGCCGCGTCGAGGACCTCCACTCTGTCGCCGTGCGGGTAGAGGACGAAGGCCCAGCGGCCGGAGGGGTCGAAGCGCAGCATCCCAGGCGAGGGCGAAAGGGAGATGCGGCGCGCCACCTCGCGGCGGGTGGTGTCCACCACCAGCGCTTCATGGGTGGGCTCGCGCACGGCGTAGAGGGCCTTGGCCACCTCGCTGTAGGCGATGTCGCCCACCCCACGGCCCACCTCCACGCGGCCGGTCTCCTGGAGCGAGGCCAGGTCCACGGACACCAGCGCTTCGCCCTCGGAGCTGGAGACCCACGCCGTCCGCCCGTTGTCACTGAAGGCGAAGGCGTGTCCGCCACCGCCCACCTCGAGCGTGCGCAGCACCTGGTAGGAGGCCGTGTCGAGGATGGACACGGTGCCATCGCCTTCGTTGGCCACCCAGAGCGTGCGCCCATCCGGGCTGACGGCCAGCCGGCCCGGCTTCTTTCCCACGGGGACGTTGCGCACGACAACGAAGCGGCGGAGGTCCACCACGGACACCGTGCCGTGCACGGGGATGGAGAGGAAGAGCGCCTTCCGGTCGGGAGGCAGCGCCCAGTCCGCGGGCTCGCCTCCCAGCGACACCAGGTTCTGAAGCTTGGTGCGGTCGAGGGCAATCTGGGGGTCTATCACCGACACCGTCTGGTCATGGTTGAGGGTGAGGAAGAGATAGGAATTGAAGTTGGCGTCGGCCCGCGCCGACAGGAGCCCTCCCAGATAGGTCTGGATGCGCTCCTTGCAGGTGGCCTCGTCGGGCGCGGACTGGCCCCGCGCGCGCCGGGTCATCCAGCCCAGCGGACGCGCCTTGCTCAGCGGCGCTCCGGTGCGGGGATTCTCGAGCACGAAGCGCGCGGTCCCCTCCAGCGGCGTCCCACGTTCAGCGCCTGGAATCCGGGCGTGCAGTCGCAAGTCGAAGCTCACGGCCACTTCGGGACGCGTCACTTTCACGGCGGGGGCCGCGGGCAGGTCCACGGGCTCGGGACGGGTGATGACGGGCGGAGCGCCGCGATGCCGTGACTGCCATTGCGCGGTGCCCAGGATTGCCGCGAGCACGGCGCCCGCGATGAAGAGGGAGTGCTTTCGCATGGTGGATGGGATTGCGGAGAAGGAAGGCCGGCGAGGGACGTTGAAGCCCCGCGCCGGCCCGGAGGACCACGAGGAACTACTTCACGCGCACCACGCCCCAGAGGCCGCCGCTGCTCCACTGGTAGCTGGTCTGGTCGCGGTAGAGATAGTCCCCGGGCACACGGGAGATGCCGCCCGCGCCGTACAGGGGATTGAAGTTCCAGGACTGCATGACGGACATGGTGCCCTGGCTGGAGACGATGCTCGAGGTGGGGTGGGGGCCCATGCGCAGGGAGGAGGCGCCCTGGGCCCAGGGGTTGAAGGGCCACTCGGCGCCATGGAGCGTGAAGACATGCTGGCGCGAGTGTCCCGAGGGATGTCCCACGCGCACCCGCAGGGGTTCGCCGGCGTTCGCGGTGAACACGGGCGTGGCCGGGTCTCCGTGCGCCGTGGAGCTCAACAGGTCACCCAGCTCCCGGTCATTGAGGAGCCCGGGGTCTGTCTGGGGAGGCAGGCCCAGGCGGGCCCACAACGGTTCGGTGTGATAGTTGAATGCCTTCTGCCCGGTGTCCTGGGAGTCGTCGATGCCCCGGGTGTTGCGCAGGGCGGTGCCGCTGCCGAGCCCCTCCGTGTCCCAGAAGCGCGACTGGCTGGAATGCAGGCCCAGGTCGTCCTGGTAGAGGATGACGAACTCGCGGAACGTCTCCGTCCTGCCTTCCTCGTCCTCGTCTTCTTCATCCTCGTCTTCCTCGTCTTCGTCCTCCTCCTCGTCGTCGCCCGTGCCGGGGAGGCTGTACCTCACGCGCGCCTGGGCGTCGGTGCCCACGTCCGTGGTCCAGACGGCGTCGGCGGGCTCGACGATGAGCGCGCCGATGCCGCCGTGCATGCCGTGGTTCACCACGTCCGCCATGTTGCGCAGATTGACGATGCCGAACTCCACCGGCGTGTAGATGCCTCGGCGCGTGGCCGAGCCGGTGTTGGAGCTGCGGTAGTCACCCATGTACCAGCGGTAGACGCGCTTGCCCCCGGGGGGCACCGTCTGGAGGGCATTGAGGCCCACGTTGGCGCCGTCGTCCGTGTTCACGTCGTAGTTGACGAGCTGCGGGTGCAGCGAGACGTGGCTGGAGGGCTTCACCTGGTTGACGTTGAAGTACGGGGTGATGGCCGTGTGGTACGCCCACTGCGGCGTCTTGCTGAGTTGGGCGGGCAGGCGGTTGGTGAGCTCCACCTGGAGGCACTCGCCGGCGCGGGCGCGCAGGATGAGCGGCTCGGGCTGGCGCGCTCCCTTCTTGAGGTCCGCCAGGTATTCGTCCCGGGCGAACAGGATGGCGTCGGGGTCGTGGAGGTCGTACTTGCTGTTGTAGACGAGGCGACCGCCCGGCAAGCCACTGGCCGCGTCAATCGCAGACACGCGATAGAGGCGCACCGAGCTGCCACGCGGGCACGCATCGACGTTCGCCGCCTTCTGGCCGAACCGTCCCTGCGCCTCCGCCTGTCGCACGAGCGCGGCGTCGAGCTGGCGCATCGCATCGGGGTAGGTCATGGCGTAGTTCAGCTTGCGCTCCCGGACCTGCTGACCCGCGTCGTCCACTTCATAGGAGCGTTGGATGGTCTCCTCGGTGTCGGGGTCCATCCGTCCGAGCACGGACTCCGTGGGCAGCTCCAGGAGGGGCGCGGGCGTCCAGGCGCTCCCCGCGAGTTGCGCGCGGAAGGACCTGGCGGCGGGGTCCATCGTCGACAGGTCCGCGGCCTGGAGCGCCAGATGTCCCAGCGTCTTCACACCCGTCTGCGTCTTCTTGTAGGTGCGCAGCAGGCCCCACATGCCGTTCCACAAGTCACCCGAGGAGGCGCTCTGGTACATGTAGTCGGCCGTCTCGTAGGTGCCTCCGAGCGCGGGCAGGCCATTGGTCAGGTTGAACTCGAAGTGCTCGGAGATGCCAATGCCTTGCGCATTGAAGTAGCCGCTGTGCGGGTCCGCGCCTTCGTGCAGCCACTTGGTGCCATGCAGGGAGAAGGAGTGCTGCTCCTCCTGGGAGCCCTGGATGAGGCGAATCTTCACCTTGTCACCCTCGTAGCCGCGCAGGAGCGGGGTGTATGGGTCGCCGTGCAGGTCCGAGCGGAAGACGTTGGCCATGTCCGCGCGCTCGTCCGAGCGGAGCACATGGTGGCCACAGCTCGAGGCGCGCTGACCGACGCGCAGGGGGATGGGCTCGTTGTGGTAGTTGATGACCATCGCGCCCGGGTCTCCGGCGCTGATGGCTTCCGGCATCGGCGTCGCCGCGAAGTCCACCGCCCACGGCAACACCGTCTCCTTGTAGTTGGGAGCGTTCACCGGCTGGCCACACGAATCATAGGCGGGGAAGTAGTCGGCGAAGGCGAGCGCGAACTCGCGGAAGCTGTTGGCGGGGTCCTTCGTGAGGACATCCGCCTGCCAGCTCGTGGGGCCACCATCGCTGGGGCGCGTGCCGTAGAAGACGCCCGTCCGCGGGTCCCTCCACTTCGAGCCCTTGGGCTCCACGATGAGGGCGCCGTAGAAGCCGTGGTGCTGGTGGGAGGACGGACCGAAGTGGTCGTGGGTGAAGACCGTCTCGATGGGCCGCTCCTGGCCCTTGGAGTCGGTGAGCGGGTCCGCCCACCAGCGCTGGGTGGTGGTCTGCGCGCCCATGATGCCCAGGCGTGAGTGCGCCTTTGCCGACAGGTGGACGCGCGGGCCCTGGGTGTCCACCGCGCCATCCGCCGCGTAGGCGCCGCCCGCGGTCTCAATCTTCTCCAGGCGGTGCAGCACCTCCTGGAAGGAGAACGTCCCGTCCTCGTAGTTCCAGCCGTTGCCCGCGCCGTCCGCGGCCATCACGTCGAACTTCACCAGATGGATGTGCTGCCCGACGGTGTCCGTGGGGGTGAATATCTGGAAGTCGTCCGCCTCCAGCTCCTTGGGCAACAGGTTGGTGGCGTAGAAGTTGATGCACTCGCCCGACTCGGCGCGGAAGAAGAAGGGCTCGGGGGGCCGCAGGCCGCTCTGGGTGTCCGCCACGTCGCCGTTGAGCACCATCAGGCGCGCCTGGCGGTCATGCCAGCCCTCCCGGTTGACGTTCTGCAGGTCGATCTGCAGATAGGCCGCGCGGTACTCGCGGCGTGGCGCGGAGGCGGGGCACGGGTCCGCGAAGGGCGCGCCCGCCACGGGCTTGCGACCGTTGACGTAGAAGAACCCCTTGCTGCCCGTCGCCGTCCAGGCCGGATAGGCCGCGACGGTGTCGGCCGTATAGAAGGGCCGCTGCGCGGAGGTGGCGCCGGGGAACTCGCCGCCATGGAAGGCCATGGCCTTCTTCTCCAGGAACGTGCCGTCCGGGGGCAGCAGCTTCACCTCCAGCGCGTGATGGTCCACGTAGAAGCGCTTGCCGGGCATCCCATAGGTGGAGGGGCCGATGGCGCGGGTGACGATGTGGCGCGGCAGTCCGCCATC
Source organism: Myxococcus sp. AM011 (assembly GCF_013372595.1). NCBI lineage: Bacteria > Pseudomonadati > Myxococcota > Myxococcia > Myxococcales > Myxococcaceae > Myxococcus > Myxococcus sp. AM011. Next base: position 173 of record NZ_JABXEM010000125.1, on the reverse strand, counting down.
CTCCTCCATGTCCAGCGGCGGCTGCGGCGGGCGGTGGCCAGCCTTGCCCGCGACGTAGAAGGGGTAGCCCGGGAAGGCGGGCCGCGACACCAGGTTGCCGCCCGCGTCCTTCACGACCGTGTCCACGTAGGTGGGCATGGGCGGCATGGCCCGGCTGGGGATGGGGATGAGGG
>NZ_JABXEM010000124.1:0-31521 GCF_013372595.1 Myxococcus sp. AM011 | reverse complement strand
TCCCCCTCCTCCACCACCTGACGCCGGGAGAAGCCGGCCCCCACAACACCTCCGCCCTGGTGCTCGTGCCCACGCGCGAATTGGCCATGCAGGTGTCCGAGGCCATCCACCGCTACGGCCAGAAGCTCGGCGCCACCGTCCTCCCCCTGTACGGCGGTCAGGTCATCGGCCAGCAGCTGCGCGTGCTCAAGCGCGGCGTGGACGTCGTCGTCGCCACCCCGGGCCGCGCCCTGGACCACCTGCGCCGGGGCACGCTCCAACTCGAGAACGTCCGCACCGTCGTGCTCGACGAGGCCGACGAGATGCTCGACATGGGCTTCGCCGACGACCTGGAGGCCATCCTCTCCGGGACGCCCGAGAACCGTCAGACGGCCCTCTTCTCCGCCACCCTGCCTCCGCGCATCGCGAGCATCGCCGAGCGCCACCTCCACCAGCCGGTGCGCGTGCGCATCGCCAAGGAGAAGGTGGAGCCAGGTGAGCTGCCTCGCATCCGGCAGACCGCTTACGTCGTCCCGCGCTCGTTCAAGATCGCCGCGCTGGGCCGGCTCCTGGACGTGGAGTCCCCCACCGCCGCCATCATCTTCTGCCGCACCCGCACCGAGGTGGACGACCTCACCGTCTCCCTCAACGGCCGGGGCTGGCGCGCCCACGCGCTCCATGGCGGCATGACGCAGGAGCAGAGAGACCGCGTCATCAAGCAGCTCAAGTCCCATGGCACCGACCTGCTCGTCGCCACGGACGTCGCGGCGCGCGGCCTGGACATCCCCCGCCTGTCGCACGTGGTGAACTTCGACGTGCCCAACGCCCCCGAGGCGTACGTGCACCGCATCGGCCGCACCGGCCGCGCGGGTCGCGAAGGCGTGGCCATCACCCTCGTCGAGGCTCGCGAGACTCGCCTCTTGCGCAACATCGAGAAGGTCACCGGCCAGCGAATCACGGTGGCCACCATCCCCACCGTGGCGGACCTCCGGGCCCGGCGCCAGGAGCTGATGCGCGCCACGCTGCGCGAGACGCTGGTGGCCGGTGGACTGGAGTCGCTGCGCAGCACCGTGGAGGATCTGGCCGGCGAGTTCGAGCCGCTCGACATCGCCGCGGCGGCCGTGAAGCTGCTCCAGGACTCACAGGAAGAAGGCCGCGCGAAGGAAGAGGAGGAGATTCCCGCCACCGCGCCGATGACGGAGCGCAAGGAGCGGACGAGCCGCCCCGGCGGCCCCTCCAGCGGACCGGGCTCGCGTCCGGCTCGCACCGAGCGAGGCCCCAAGCGCCCCGCGGGTCCTCCGTCGTGGGACACCACCCGGCTGTGGATTGGCGCGGGCCGAGTGGCGGGCATGCGTCCCGCCGACCTGGTGGGCGCCATCGCGGGAGAGGCGGGCCTGGACTCGTCGCAGATCGGCGCCATCCAGATCACCGACGCGTTCTCGCTCGTGGAAGTCCCGGAGCCGGATGCCAACCGCGTCATCGCCGCGCTGAAGGCTGCGACGATTCGCGGTCGCAAGGTCGTGGTCCGCAAGGACCGCGGTACCTGAGGTCCGTCAGGGCTCCGCCCACTGGCGGAGCAGGTTGTGGTACACGCCCGTCAGCATGACCAGTGAGGGGCTCTTGGGCACCTCCTGGTTGAGCTGCATGATGGCGGTGTCCAGATCAAACAGCAGGGCGCGCTGGGACACGTCGCGCACCATGCTCTGAATCCAGAAGAACGAAGCCAGCCGCGCACCCCGAGTCACCGGGGTGACGTGGTGCAGGCTCGTCGACGGATAGAGGATGAGGTCCCCCGCGGGCAGCTTCACCGCGTGGTGGCCGTACGTGTCCTCGACGACGAGCTCTCCGCCGTCGTAGCTGTCCGGCTCGGAGAGGAAGAGCGTCGCGGACACGTCGGTGCGCACGCGCTGCCCCGTCCCGGGAAGGAAGCGGATGGCGCCGTCCACGTGCGAGCCGAAGGACATGCTCGTGTCGTAGCGGTTGAACAGCGGAGGAAACACGCGCTGCGGGAGCGCGGCGGAGATGAAGAGCGGCGTGCGCTCCAGCCCCGCGAGCACCAGCTCCCCCAGCTCCCGCGCGGCGGCGCCGCCCTCGGGGAGCTGGAGGTTCTTCTTCACCTGGACGGACTGGTGGCCGGCGGTGACTCTGCCGTCCGTCCAGTCCGCCTGTTCCATCACCGTGCGGCAGCGGGCGACCTCGGCCGCGGTCAGGACATTGGGAATGTGCAACATCATGACCGCGAGCCTTTCGCCTAGAAGCGGTAACGCGCCGTCAGCAGCGCCGACACCCCATCCGCGGGGACGGCGTGACCGCCGTAGTACTGGTCGTAATACAGCGTGTCGGTGAGGTTGTAGACGTTGAGCTGGACCTGTGCCTTTCCGAACGCGTAGCTGGCGAAGGCATCGAAGCGCCAGAAGTTCGGCACGTAGCTGGTGGCCGTGGTGGCCGCCGTGGGATTGCTGACGCTCGTCACGTCCTGGTAGACGGCGCCGCCGCCCACGGTGAAGTCCTTCAGCGGCGAGTACGTCGTCCACAGGGAGAGGCTGTGGCGCGGCGTGTTGGGCAGCCGCTGGCCTACGAGGAACGCGTTGGTGTGCTCCAGGATGGCGGAGTCCATCAGCGTGTAGTTGGCGAGCACCTTCCAGCGCTCGACGATGGTGCCGGCGATGCCGACGTTGAAGCCCTGCACGCGCTGCTCACCCTCGAGCACCTGCGGCGGCCCCTCCGGGTCCGTGTTGGGCACGCGCGCGTCCGTCTTGGTGATTCGGAACACCGCGCCCGTCAGCCCGAGCCGCCCGTCGAGCAGGTCCGCCTTCGCGCCCGCCTCCAGGATGGCGTTCTTCTCCGGGTCCAGGCTCACGGTGTCCGCGGACACCGAGCCCAGCTCCGCGGAGGGGCTGGAGGAGGTGCCGTACATGCCGTAGACGCTCACCTTCTCCGTCGGGTGCAGGACGGCGCCCGCGCGCCAGTTGAAGAGGTGGTCGCTGCTGCGCAGGCGCGACTTGGCGCCGGTGTTGCCCGTGGTGGAGTAGTCCGTGTTGAAGACGTCCCAGCGCAGCGAGCCCACCAGCTCCAGGTATTGACCGAGCTGCACCTGGTCCGCGGCGAAGAGGCCGAGCGTGCGCTGGATGCTCACGTTGGAGCCGGAGAACACCGGCGACACCGCGGACAGGTCCGGCTCCGCGTCTGGCTCGAACAGGTCCGCCGGGATGTTGGGACCGGTGGGCAGACCCACCGCGTTGAGGTTGTCACGGGACTGGCCGCGCTTCTCCCACGACAGCTCCACGCCCGCGTTCGCGGTGTGCTTGACGAAGCCCGTCTCCAGCTCTCCGCCCACGGTGGCCTGGTTGGAGACGAAGGAGTTGTCCGTCTCCGTCTGGAAGCGCTGCCGGCCGATGGTGGTCGGCGCGCCCGCCGGAGTGAGCCCGCGCGGCGCGGTGGGGCTGGCGAAGCGGTCCACGCGGCCGAAGCGCAGCGTGTTGGTGAACTGGAGCTGCTCGCCCAGTCCCTGGGAGAGGCGCGCCGTGGCGACGTGGGCATCCACGCGCTCGGTGTCCGCCGTCACGCCGTAGAAGTTGCCGCGCGGCACATCCAGTGTCTCCGTGACGGGCTTGCCGTTGAAGTAGGGCACGCCGTAGTCGGGCAGGCCGTCTTCACGCTGGAAGAGATAGTCCAGTTCCAGCGTGGTCTGCTCCGCCACCTTGAAGCGCAGCGAGGGCGCGAGGCCCAGCCGGTTGTCGTGAACCTCGTCACGGCCCGCCGTGTTGGCGAGCTGGCCCATGAGGTTGAGGCGCGCCTGGAAGTTCTCCGACACCGCCTCGTTGAGGTCCGCCTCGACGCGGCCCGACGGCGCGGTGCCGCCGCTCACGGCGACTTCCTGGAAGGACGTGCGCTTGGGCTTCTTCGTCACCAGGTTGATGGCGCCGCCCGTGGAGCCACGGCCGAAGAGCACGGAGGAAGGACCGAAGTACGCCTCCACGCCCTCCAGGTTGAACGTGTCGCGGGTGAACCAGCCCAAGTCCCTGGCGCCGTCACGGGAGACGTCGTTCTGCGCGGAGAAGCCACGCATGATGAAGGCGTCGCCCTGCCGGCCGCCTTCGCCGGCGCTCATCGTGATGCCGGAGACGTTGCGCAGCGCGTCCCGCACCGTGGTGGCCTGCTGCTCCTCGAGGACCTCCTCGGGAACCACCGTCACGGACTGCGCCGTGTTCACCAGCGCGCGCTGGGCGCGAGGCAGCGAGCTCTCACGGACCTGATAGCCCTCTGACTCTCCCTGGACCTGCACGGTGGGCAGCGTGAACTGTCCCTCGGTGCCCTGCGTCTCGGGGCTGGCCTGCGTGGCCTGGGGTTCCACGGGCGCGCCTTCCACCGGCGCGGCCTGCGCCTCCGCGGACACCGGAACCTGCTGCGCTGGCTGCTCCTGCGCCACCGCCCCACCGGCCGCCAGCGCCGACGCGAGACCCACGGCGGGGCCCCAGGGCTTCAGCGCGGAACGAATTCCACCGGTGTGACCCGCGCTCGTCCGGATTCCAGGGCTGCGTGACTTGATGAACGACATGACTCTCTCCAACTCCCCGGCCCCATGGGGCCCGTTCCAAGTAGATTTGCGAATGACTTCGATTTTCAAAATCAACTGAATCCAGGAGACGCCCCGAGGGCGTCGCGGGGACCTCGCCCGCCCGTTTCGAGGTGTCCTAGGCGGGGGTCTCCGACGAGCTCGCGGGCGCGGGCTCGGGTGCTGCTGACACAGGCGTCGAAGTCTCGGGCCGGCGCTTCGGGAAGAAGCGTCGCCACGACAGCGCGAGGCCGGTCCACACGAGGAAGGCACCGCCCAACGAAGCGAGGGCCGCGATGAGCTGGCCCACCCAACCGAGTGCTTCTCCGGTGTGGAGGAAGCGCAGCCAGGTCCGCAGCTTGCGTCCGGTGTTGAAGTCCGCGTAGCCCTCACGCTTCGCGACGGCGCCGGAGAACGGGTCCACCGAGAACTGCGTGGACGCGAACAACGGCCAGGCGTCCTGCTGCTTCACGGCGAAGGTGACGGCATCGACCTTGCCGTCGGAGTCGCCCTTCCCTCCGCGTGACGTGCCCTCGCCGCGACGCTCACCTTCGGCGCGAGGTGCACCCTCGGCACGGCGCTCGCCTTCAGCGCGACGCTCACCTTCGGCGCGAGGTGCACCCTCGGCACGGCGCTCGCCTTCAGCGCGACGCTCACCTTCGGCGCGAGGTGCACCACTCTCGACAGTGCGCTCAGCCTCACCGCGCGCGGGACGCGCCCCCTCTCCACCAGGAGTCGCGGTGCGAGAACCCGCCTCGCCCTGCCCTGCTCCCGCTGACTGCGCGGCCGGCGTCTCGGACGGCTTGCCTTGTCCACCCGGCCCACCGGCTCCTCGGGGCGGCGACGGCAGCCGATACGTGATGCTCGCCCAGTCGGGCGCCTGCGCCTGGACCGTCGCGAGGAGCACACCCAACTCCTTGCGCTGCGCTCCGCCCTCCGGCGGCGTCACCTTCACGCCAGCGGACCCCGGAGGCCCCTGCGTCGCGGGCGCCGGGCTTCCTGTCACCGTGTAGACGAAGTCCGAAGCCCACTTGTACGAGATGACCATGCCCGACGCCGTGAGCACGACCAGCACCGGCATGCTCCAGAGCCCGATGACGTTGTGCCAGTTGAAGTCGCGCGCCTTGCCCTTCAAACCACCGCGAAACCACACCACCGGGCGCACCGTCTTCAGCGTCCACTTGCGCGGCCACCACAGGTAGAGCCCCGACAACGCCAGGAAGAGGAACCCCGCGTTGGACGCACCCGTGATCGCCTTGCCCACGGGGCGACCGTCACCGCTCGTCGCGAGCCACCGGTGCCACTCCTCCATCACATGGAAGAAGTCGCGCCACCCCTTCGCCCCACCCTCCCGCACCTCGCCCGTGTACGGATTGACGAAGACGACACCACTGCGCCCCAGCGCCACCTGCGCGGCGGCCGTCGCGGACGGATACACCGTGACACCCGACACCTGGGCCTCGGGCTTCGCCTCACGCACCTTGGCCACCAGCGCCTCGATGGACAGTCGCCGCGCCTCCGCCTCCGGAGCCGGCACGGTGCGAGCGTCGGACTCCGCCCACTCGAGCACCTGGGACTCGAAGGCGATGGCCACCCCCGTCACCGACATGATGGCGACGACAAGGCCAACGACGACCCCGACGACCAGGTGAATCCAGAAGAGCGTCTTGCGGAACGGGAGGACCATGGCCTGCTTCACTTCAAGGAGAACTGGACGGGAAGCTCGAGGATGACACGCACGGCCTTGCCGTGACGTCCGATGGCCGGCGAGAACCGCCACCGATTGACAGCGGCGATCGCCGCCGCGTCGAGCATGGGAATGGAGCGGATGATCCGCGTGTGCTCGGTCTCCACCTCACCGTCGGTGCCGACGATGATGCGGACCAGGACGAGCCCCTGGACGCCGTCGACGCGGGCCCGTCGGGGGTACTCCGGCGTGAGCTGCTTCAGGACGGACGGAGGCCGCAGCACCTGCCCCAGCCCCACTGCCTCACCCATGCCACCTGGCGCCCCCACGATGCCGCCCTGGGTGCCACCCGCCACGCCCCCCGCGACTCCACCCGGCACGCTCGGAGCCGAGGTGTCCGTGGAGGCCGCCTCCGCGGAGGCCTCGGGCTCGCTCGTCGGCTCAGGTGCGGCGGGAGTCTCCTCGGGCGGCGTGGGCTCGACGACCTCGGGCTTCGGCGCCGGTGGTACCAGGGCCCGAGGAGCCATCACCGGACGCGACATGCGAGGACGGGCCTGTCGCGAGGCCCGCTCGGCCGAGGCGGGACGGGACGGCCCCCCCGGCGCGGGAGGAGGAGGCGCGAAGGAGAGGAACACCAGCTCCGGCTCCTCCTCCACCGGGGCCTTCTGCGCGCGCGCGGGCAGGGCCAGCCCCACCGCGACTCCACCCACGTGCACCACCGCCGCCGCGACGAGCGCCCAGCCCCAGCGCACCCAGAGACCTTCTCTTTCCGACGACTCGCCCAGACGGAACAACCGCCCGGACGACTCCGCGCTCCGCTCGGCCGGCGGGCCACCCTCCACGGAAGGCGTATCGAAACTGAGAATCATTCTCATATTCGGATGCACCTAGAACTACGCCGACAAGCCAGGGCTCGTCAACGCGCACGGTCAACCCGAGCACATTGTTTTCATCACAGTCTCAAATACACGCACTGTCCGCGCGGCAACCCAGACACCACGTGATTCAGAGTCGCGTGTAATTCCAGCTCAACGCGCGTCCCCCGGAATACGGCATGACGCCGTGAAACGGCCGGGGGTCCTCGTCGAACACGAGCGGCAGGAAGTGCCTGTCTCCGTCCCACATGGGCAGGTGGGGCAGCTCGGTGAGCGGCACCCAGGACAGCGAGCCCTCCGCGTTGCGCTCCAGCGGCGTGCCCTCGAAGGCGTCGATGCGGAAGACGAAGCCGAGCCAGTCCTCCCCCTGTTTGCCGAAGCCGGGCCAGGACAGCGTGCCGCGGAGGACCATGCGGGTGCATTCAATGCCCGCCTCCTCGCGAATCTCGCGGCGCATGCATGCCGCCACGTCCTCGTCGCGCTCCATCTTCCCGCCCAGCCCGTTGTACTTGCCCAGGTGCGCATCCTCGGGCCTGGCGTTGCGGTGGATGAGCAGCACCCGCTGCCGGTCCGGCGACATCACGTAGCCCAGGGTGCCGATGATGGGGGTGTAGGGCATGGCGCGGTCCTCATGACGCCGTGCGAGAGAAGCTCGCGCGGGCGCCGCTTCATAGCGAATCCCGGCCGCGCCCTGTCTACCCACCACGGCGGGCTCCTCCCAAGACATGTCGAGGCAGCCCCTCCCTCGAGGGCAATCGACTGCCCACCCATTGACGAAAGCCTCCGGCTTGGGGGTGGCCGGCAAGGCCCCTCGGTCCACCGCCCGACCACCGGCCCCTCGCCCGCGACTTCTTTACGGGAGTCAACGCGTCGCGTTAGCGTGTAGCGACAACAGCGACGACATCCCGCGTCACGCGGGAAAGGGGAAGTTGATGACCGCGACCCTCCCCCCCGGCCGGTACGGCCTCTATGAGCCTGAGACCGAACACGACGCCTGCGGAGTGGGCTTCGTGGCTCACCTGCGAGGTGAGCGCTCTCGAGGCATCGTCGAGGACGCCCTGGAGCTGCTCAACCGCCTGAGTCACCGGGCGGCGGCGGGGAAGGATCCTCGGACGGGAGATGGCGCGGGCATCCTCGTGCAGCTCCCGCACCGCTTCTTCGAGCACGAGGCGCCGGAGCTGGGCTTCGAGCTGCCTCCGCGCCGGCAGTACGGCGTGGCGCAGGTATTTCTTCCGCAGGAAGTGGAGGCGCGGGCCGCGTGCGAGGCGGTGCTGGAGGAGGTCGTCACCGAGGAGGGTCAGCGCGTGCTCGGCTGGCGCGACGTCCCGGTGGCGCCGGAGCACCTGGGGCCGGTGGCTCGCGAGGCCGCGCCCGTCATCCGCCAGTTGTTCATCGCGCGGAGACGCGTGGTGCCCAGCGCCTTCGAGCGCAAGCTGTACCGCATCCGCAAGCTGACCGAGAACCGCGTGCTGGCGCGCGGCGTGGACCCGAAGGGCCGCTTCCACCTGGCGAGCCTCTCCTCGGAGACGCTCGTCTACAAGGGCCTCTTGCTCCCCGCGGACCTGCCGCGCTTCTACCCGGACCTCCAGCACACGGAGTTCGTCAGCGCGCTGGGGCTGGTGCACTCGCGCTTCTCCACCAACACGTTCCCCACGTGGGAGCTGGCGCAACCGTTCCGCTTCATCGCGCACAACGGCGAAATCAATACCCTGCGTGGCAATCGCAACTGGATGACGGCTCGGCGTGGGCTGCTCCAGACGGCGCGACTGGGCGGGAGCCTGGAGCCGCTGTGGCCCATCATCGTCCCGGGCAAGAGCGACTCCGCCCAGTTCGACAACATGGTGGAGCTGCTCTACCTGGGCGGCCGCACCCTGCCCCACGCGATGATGATGATGATTCCGGAGGCGTGGGAGGGCGACGCGCACATGGCGGACGAGAAGCGCGCGTTCTACGAATACTCCTCCGCGCTGCTGGAGCCGTGGGACGGGCCCGCGGCCATCGCCTTCACGGACGGGCAGCTCATCGGCGCGACGTTGGACCGCAACGGCCTGCGTCCGGCGCGCTACCTCGTCACGGAGGATGACCGCATCATCCTCGCCTCGGAGACGGGCGTCATCGACGTGCCGCCCTCGCAGGTGCGCCGCAAGGGTCGCCTGACGCCGGGCCGCATGCTGCTGGTGGACACCACCGAGGGACGCATCCTGGAGGACGAGGAGGTGAAGCGCGACATCAGCACGCGCTGGCCCTACCGTCGCTGGCTTCAACGCAACGTCTTCACCTTCGATGACTTGCCCACCGTCGCCGCGCCGGAGCGACTGCGCGGCGATGAGCTGACGCGGCTGCAGGGCGCGTTCGGCTACACGGTGGAGGACATCCGCTCGGTCATCACCCCGATGGCGGAGACGGGCAAGGAGCCGGTGGGCTCCATGGGCACGGACACGCCGCTCGCGGTGCTCAGCGACCAGGCCCCCAGCCTCTTCTCGTACTTCCACCAGCTCTTCGCGCAGGTGACCAACCCGCCCATCGATCCGCTGCGCGAGTCGCTGGTGATGACGCTGGCGACGGCGCTGGGCCCGGAGAGCAACACCTTCGAGGAGACGCCGGAGCAGTGCCACCGGCTCTCGCTGCCGGGCCCCATCCTCACCAACGGACAGCTCGCGCGGCTCGCGTCCATCCACGGCGAGGGTCTGTTCGAGACGAAGCGCGTGTCGCTGCTCTATCCGTTGAACGGCGGCGAGGGCGCGCTGGAAGTCGCGGTGGAGAAGCTGTGCGCGGCGGCCGTGGACGCGGTGGATGCGGGCGCGAGCATCCTGCTCTTGAGTGACAGAGGCGTGGACGCCGCGCACGGGGCCATCCCCGCGCTGCTGGCCATGTCGGCGGTGCACCAGCGCCTGGTCCGCGACGGCATCCGCATGTACACGGGCCTGCTCTTGGAGACAGCGGAAGCGCGCGAGGTGCACCACTTCGCCTGCCTCTTCAGCTACGGCGCGGCGGCGGTGAATCCGTACCTGGCGCTCGACACGGTGAGGGCACTGGCGGACGGGGGCGAGCTGGGCGTGGACGCGGAGAAGGCGCAGGAGCGCTTCATCCACGCCGTGGAGGAAGGGCTGATGAAGGTGATGTCCAAGATGGGCATCTCCACGCTCCAGTCCTACCGGGGCTCCCAACTGTTCGAGGCGGTGGGGCTTCAGCGCGGCCTGATTGAGCGCCACTTCACCGGCACGTCCTCTCGCGTGGAGGGCGTGGGCCTGCCCGAGCTGGGACGCGAAGTCGCCGAACGCCACGCGCGAGGCTTCGAGGCGGCGGAGGGCCAGGTCCCGGTGGGCGGCCAGTACCGCTGGCGGAGGCAGGGCGAGCGACACAAGTGGAACCCGGCGACGATTGCCAAGCTCCAGGCGGCGGTGCGTGGCAACGACGCGGCGCAGTTCGCGGAGTACTCAAAGCTGGCGGACGACGAGACGCACGAGCACTGCAACCTGCGCGGTCTCCTGGAGGTCGTCACCGAGGGTTGTCGTCCCATCCCGGTGGAGGAAGTAGAGCCGGCCTTGTCCCTGGCGCGTCGCTTCGTCACGGGCGCCATGTCCTTCGGCTCCATCAGCGCGGAGGCCCACGAGACGCTGGCCATCGCGATGAACCGGCTGGGTGGCAGGTCCAACAGCGGAGAAGGCGGCGAGGAGTCGCGGCGCTACCAGCCGGACGAGCACGGTGACTTGCGCCGCAGCGCCATCAAACAGGTGGCGAGCGCGCGCTTCGGCGTCACCACGGAGTACCTGGTCAACGCGGACGAACTGCAGATCAAGGTCGCCCAGGGCGCCAAGCCTGGCGAGGGTGGACAACTGCCGGGCCACAAGGTGGACGAGCGCATCGCCAAGGTCCGCTGGTCCACGCCGGGCGTGACGCTCATCTCCCCTCCCCCGCACCACGACATCTACTCCATCGAGGACCTGGCGCAGCTCATCTACGACCTCCAGTCCACCAACCCGAAGGCCCGGGTGAGCGTGAAGCTGGTGAGCGAGGTGGGCGTGGGCACCATCGCCGCGGGCGTGGCGAAGGCGGGCGCGGGCTGCGTCGTCATCTCCGGCTATGAGGGCGGCACGGGAGCGTCCCCCATCTCCAGCATCCACCACGCGGGCCTGCCGTGGGAGCTGGGGCTCGCGGAGACGCAGCAGGTGCTGGTGCACAACGGGCTGCGCGAGCGAATCCGCGTACAGGCGGACGGAGGCCTGCGCACCGCGCGCGACGTGCTGGTAGCCGCGCTGCTGGGCGCCGAGGAGTTCGGCATGGCCACCGCGAGCCTCGTGGCCGTGGGCTGCGTGATGCTGCGCAAGTGCCACCTCAACACGTGCTCGGCCGGCATCGCCACGCAGGACCCCGCGCTGCGCGCGCGCTTCCAGGGCAAGCCGGAGGACGTGGTGAACTTCTTCCTGCTCATCGCGGAGGACCTGCGGCGCAAGATGGCGGCGCTGGGTGCCCGGACGTTGGAGGAGTTGGTAGGCCGGGTGGACCTGCTGCGCCAGCGCGCGGCGGTGGACCACTGGAAGGCGCGCCGCGTGGACCTCTCCGCGCTCCTGGCCGCGCCCGCTGCTCCGGAGAGCGAGCCGCGCCACTGCAAGGTGCCCCGCTCCAAGGATGTGTCGGACCACCTGGACCACGAGCTGCTTCGCGACGCGAAGGCGGTGCTGGACGGTGGACCCGCCATGCTGTTGACGCGGCCGGTGAGCAACACGCATCGCGCGGTGGGCGCCATGCTCTCCGGCGAGATTGCGAAGAAGCATGGGGCGCGAGGGCTTCCGGATGGACGGCTGCACATCCGGATGAAGGGCTCCGCGGGCCAGAGCTTCGGCGCGTTCCTCGTCTCGGGTGTGACGCTGGAGCTGGAGGGCGATGCCAACGACTACGTGGGCAAGGGCCTCTCCGGCGGACGCATCATCGTCTATCCGCACCAGTCCAGCCGCTTCGTGGCGGAGGAGAACGTGCTGGTGGGCAACACGGCCCTCTACGGCGCCACGGCCGGAGAGGTGTATCTGCGCGGACTCGCGGGCGAGCGCTTCGCGGTGCGCAACAGCGGCGCGCAGGCGGTGGTGGAAGGCGTGGGAGACCACGGCTGCGAGTACATGACGGGCGGCGTGGTGGTGGTGCTGGGCGCCACGGGCCGCAACTTCGCGGCGGGCATGAGTGGCGGCACCGCGTACGTGTTGGACCGGGAGACGACGTTCCGGCAGCGGTGCAATCTGGAGATGGTGGAGCTGGAGTCACTGGTGGACGAGTCGGAGATCTGGCTCGTGCACGGGATGATTGAGCGACACCAGCGGCACACGCACAGCGCGCTGGCTCGGCGGGTGCTGGACAACTGGGAGCTGATGGTGCCCCGGTTCGTGAAGGTGATGCCGACGGACTACAAGCGCGTGTTGCAGGCGCGACGCGCGGCGAAGAAGCCACCGGAGACCCAGGTGGGGGCGCAGCTCCAACACGTCGTCGGCGGGAGGGGCTGAACCATGGGCAAGCCGACCGGATTCATGGAGTGGGACCGCGTCCACCCGCACAAGCGCGAGAAGCAGGAGCGGCTGGGCGACTATCGCGAGTACGCCCTGCCCCTCGCGCCCGAGGAGGCGAAGCGACAGGCCGGACGCTGCATGGACTGTGGCGTCCCCTTCTGTCACCAGGGTTGTCCCCTGGGAAACCTCATCCCGGACTTCAACGAGGCCGTGTACCGGGGTCGCTGGCGCGAGGCCTACGACATCCTCTCGCGCACCAACGGCTTCCCGGAGATGACGGGCCGGCTGTGCCCCGCGCCGTGCGAGGCCGCGTGCGTGCTGGCCATCGACAGCGATGCGGTGACCATCGAGCAGATGGAGAAGGAGATCTCCGAGCGCGCCTTCGCGGAGGGCTGGGTGAAGCCTCGGCCTCCCACGCGGCGCACGGGGCGCACCGTGGGCGTGGTGGGCTCGGGGCCCGCGGGGCTGGCGGCGGCGGCGCAGCTCAACGCGGCCGGGCACAGCGTCACGGTGTACGAGCGCGACGCACGGGCCGGTGGACTGCTGCGCTACGGCATTCCGGACTTCAAGCTGGAGAAGTCCGTGGTGGACCGGCGTATCGCGCTGATGGAGGCGGAGGGCGTGGTGTTCCGCACGGGCGTGGACGTGGGTGGCTCGGTGAGCTTCCGCGAGCTGCGTGGGCGACATGATGCGCTGCTGCTGGCGATGGGGGCTCGACGGGCGCGTGAGCTGGAAGTGCCTGGTCGCGAGCTGAGCGGCGTGGTGCAGGCGATGGAGTACCTGGAGCACCAGAACCGGCTCGTGGGTGGGCATGGCGAAGCGCAGGCGCGACTGAATGCCGCGGGTAAGCGCGTGGTCATCCTGGGCGGTGGTGACACGGGTTCGGACTGCCTGGGCACGGCGCTGCGGCAGGGCGCGAAGAGCGTGCAGCAGATTGAGTTGTTCCCCGCGCCTCCGTCCGTGCGCGCGCTCGACAATCCGTGGCCCCGGTGGCCCGTGGTCTTCCGCACCTCGTCGAGCCAGGAGGAAGGCGGCGAGCGCGGCTTCGCGATGCAGACGAAGCGACTGGTCGGCACGGACGGGAAGCTGGAGACCCTGCACGCCGTGAAGGTGGAGGTGCAGCGCGCCGTCGGAGGCGGCCCGAGGCTGGTGGAGGTTGCAGGCTCCGAGACGACGCTCGAGGTGGACCTGCTGATCCTGGCGATGGGCTTCACCGGCCCGGAGACGACGGGACTGGTGGACGACCTGGGCGTGGCGCTCTCCCCTCGCGGCACGGTGCAGGTGGACAAGCGCTTCGCCACCTCGGCGGACGGCGTCTACAGCGCGGGGGACGCCAGCCGGGGCGCGAGCCTCATCGTCTGGGCGCTGTCCGACGGACGTGAGGCGGCGAAGTCCATCGACGCATACCTGTCCGGCGGCGTGTCGGTGTTGCCGACGCGCGGCGCGGACAGTCCGTTCTGAGCGTTCGTGGAGCCCCCCCGCGAGGCCACACGACAGTCCTGACCTGGAAGAGGCTGGGACTGCGGGCCCACGACAGCCTGGCGCGCATCAACTGAAGTGGGTTGGTATTGGATGGGCCCCGAGGAGAGGGGCTCCCGGGGTGGGCCGCCCTGCGCTGGTGCGAGTGGTGCCCGTGGGTCGCTTCCGCTGCACAGCGTGCAGAGGCACGTGCACCGTCTGCTCTTGGGAGGTCCTGACGACGCGATTGTATCCGGCGACAGCCATTTGACCGAGGCGGGCCCCTCCCCTCTACTCTCATCATCGCGTTCATTCGTTTTGCCTATCTGCCCGAACGCGAGGCCATGCCCGACCCGAGAGGACATATGCAGCGAGCCATGTGGAATGTGATGCTGGGGGGAAGCTGTGCGCTGCTCGTGGCCTGTAGTGCGGATGAGGTCACAGGACAAGATGCGGGCGTGACCACGTACGCCGTCCGGGTTTCCGTCCCCCTGGCGACGGACCCCTGCGGTGTCGTGACGGCGACGGCGTCTGTGCAGGGACCGGTTCGAGCCATCGGTCCCGTGTCCCTCGATGTGACGAGCGACGCCGTTCGTGGCGCAATCACGGATGTCCCCGTGGGGCTGCAACACCAAGTGTTCGTGAAGGCATACAACGCCAGCGGCCTGGAGGTCTATTCGGGGACCTCGACCGTGGACGTCAACGAAGGAGGTGGAGGGATGGGAAGCGCAAGCATCTTCATGTACAGCCACAGCGAGAACTGCCCCGCGGGGGGCACGGAGGGAATCCGGCTCCACGGCAGCCTGGAGTCGGTCACCATCGATACGGCCCTTGCCCCCATCTCATCCGCCAGACCGAGGTTCTGAAGCAATCACTCACGGATTCAGACAATCCAATTCCAGATGGTTTTCTACCCTCGGAGGGAGGCTTCTCACGAGGCCGGAGCGAGCCACCTTTGGCGCCCACTCGCGCGAGCAATGTCGCGCGAAGAACGGTGTCTATCATGGCGTTGCCGCTCCTGCCTTTGTCATTATTCCTCACGCTGCTGGTCTCCGCCCTCTGTTGTGGAGGTGGAGACGCGGACACCTTGTCGACGGGAAGGCTGGGTGCCACCCCCGACGTGATGGACTCGCCGTACCCCGTGGACGACATCGCGGGAGGCCGCCTCAGCTCCGGTCCGCGCGAGCTGACCGACGTCAACGGGCTCCTCTTCTTCGTCGCCACGGACCGCTCGCGAGGCGCAGAGCTCTTCAAGAGCGACGGCTCGGACCGGGGCACCCTGCTCGTCAAGGACCTCCGCCCAGGTCCCCTCGGCTCGGAGCCTCGCGAACTCACCGCCGTCGGGAACACGCTCTACTTCGTCGCCCATGACGGCGTGCACGGAGAGGAGCTGTGGCGCAGCGACGGCAAGGCCTCGAACACCCGCATGGTCGTGGACCTGCGGCCCGGCTCCCTGGGCTCAAATCCAGAGAGCCTCATCCAGCTCGGCGAGCACCTCTTCTTCCTCGCCCATGATGGCCAATCCGGTATCGAGCTGTGGCGCACGGATGGCACCGAGGCGGGCACCGCGCTGGTGAGGGACATCGCGGAAGGTCCCTCTGGCGCCTACCCCTCTCCGCTCGTCGCGGCGCAAGGCCGGCTCTACTTCTTCGTCGACCGCGTCCTCTGGAGCAGCGACGGCACCACTGGTGGCACCGTCGCCGTGAAGGGCATCGACGCCCCGCCTGGCGTCATCGTGCGCCCCAGGGCGCTTACCGAGGTGAACGGACGCCTCTTCTTCTTCGTGAGCTACGAGCAGGACGAGGACGTTCCCGGCGGCCCCTCGACACTCGCGCTCTGGACGAGCGACGGCGGAATGAACGGCACGGTGCGACTCAGGGACATCCCGTTCCCCTCCTACGATGGGCCCTTGCGCGCTCGCGCCGCTGGCAACCTCTTCTTCTTCGTCACCAGCTTCCCCGACCACGGAGATGAGCTGTGGCGCAGCGATGGCTCCGTGCTCGGCACCTTCCCCGTGCGCGACATCGCGCAGGGCCCCGCCAGCTCCAACCCCCGTGAGCTCACCACGATGGAGGGGCGCCTCTACTTCTCCGCCTGGACTCCCGAGCACGGCGACGAGCTGTGGCGCACGGACGGCACGCCCGAAGGTACCGTGCTCGTCAAGGACATCGTCCCCGGCTCACGGGGCTCCGCCCTCGCATTCCTGCGCGAAGCCAAGGGCCGGCTCTACTTCTCCGCGCACGAGCCCGGGAAGGGACACGAGCCCTGGAGCAGCAATGGCTCCGGACGCGGCACCTCCCGACTGGAGGACCTGGCCCCAGGTGCATTCTCGTCCGCCGCGCGCGACTTCACCGTCAGCGGTCGGCGCGTGTTCTTCACCGCGAACGAGCGAGGCACCGGCGCGGAGCTGTGGGCGCGAGACGTGGGCTACGACTTCCGCGTCGCCACCCGGCGCCTGCTGTGGACGGGCGATGACGAGGACACGCTGCAGTCCATCCCCTCTGCCCGGCTCATCCAGGACCTCTTCCCGGGGCCGGGCGGCGCCAACACCCGCGCGTGGACGACCCGAGGCGACACGCTCTACTTCGACGCCGACGACGGCAGCATCGGCCAGGAGCCGTGGCGCACCAACGGGACGCCCGAGGGCACCGTGCTCATCAAGGACCTGCGACCCGGCCCCCTGGGCTCCGAGCCCTCCGACTTCTTCGTCGTCGGCCCGCGGGTCCTCTTCTTCGCGGACGATGGCATCCGCGGCCGCGAGCTGTGGCGCACCGACGGCACCGCCGAAGGCACCGTGTTGGTGAAGGACCTGCGACCCGGCTCCGGCAGCAGCCAGGGCGAAGGGACGCCCGTCGTGCTGGATGGCTTCGCGTACTTCAATGCCCGCGACGCGAGCCACGGCGAGGAGCTGTGGCGCACCGACGGCACCACGGCGGGCACCACGCTCGTCAAGGACCTGGCCCCCGGCGCGGAGGACAGCTCGCCGCGGGCGCTCACGGTGGTGGGCTCGCGCATCTTCTTCCTCGCGAACTTCCCTGGCCTCGGCTGGGAGCTGGGCGTCAGCGACGGCACCGAGGCCGGGACACACGTGCTGAAGGACATCTTCGTGGGTCCGGTCGGCTCGTTCCCCACGTCGCTCACCGCGCTCGGTTCGTTGCTCGTCTTCACCGCCAACGAGGAGGAGCACGGCGAGGAGCCCTGGGTCAGCGACGGCACCGAGGCGGGCACCCGGCTCCTTCGGGATATCTGGCCGGGCCCGAGCAGCTCCTTCGCGGACACCTTCACGGTGGCGGGAGACCGCGTCTTCTTCGCGGCGGCGGACCCCGACGCGGGCCGCGAGCCCTGGGTCAGCGACGGCACCGGGAGCGGCACCGCGCTCGCCTTCGACGTGCAGCCAGGTCCGGAGGGTTCCTATCCCCTCTGGTTCGGAGCGCTCGGTTCGAGCGTGCTCTTCAGCGCCGATGACGGCACCCATGGCATCGAGCTGTGGCGTGCTGGCGGCGCTCCGGGCAGCGCCTTCCTCGTGAAGGACATCCATCCGGGCCCCGCGCACTCGGAGCCTCGCTGGATGACGGGCGTGGGCACGACAGCGCTCTTCCACGCGGACGACGGCATCAACGGCGCGGAGCTCTGGGAGACCGACGGCACCAGGCCAGGCACGCGGTTGCGACAGGAGCTGGCGCCGGGACAGCTCGGCTCGTTCCCGTACTTCTTCACGCGCGCGGAGCGGAAGGTCTTCTTCCTCGCGGACGACGGCGCGCAGGGAATCGAGTGGTGGGTGCTGAAGCTCCCGGACGACGGCGGCTGAGCCCCCGAATGGCTCTCCGGGCTCGCCGGGAATAGATGTTTCCGCCAGCCGTTGCCGACGTGTTGACCCTATTCTCGTTCTCTATTTTCACGGAGCCATCGACATGACCAGCGAGCAGTCCCTCATCGTGACTGAGACCGACCTGGAGCGCCTGCGCCAGGTCATCGACCACCATGGAGGGGGCCGCACGGCCGAGCTCGCGGAGATGCTTGATTCGGAGCTGTCCCGGGCCCAGGTGGTGGCCTCGGAGACGGTTCCCCCCAGCGTCGTGACGATGAACAGCACCGTGCTGTTCGAGGACGAGCAGACCGGCGAGCAGCGTCAGGTGACGCTCGTCTACCCGAGGGACGCGAAGAGCGACGAGGGCCGCATCTCCGTGCTGGCCCCCATCGGCAGCGCCCTCATCGGCCTGTCCGTGGGGCAGTCCATCGCCTGGCCGCTGCCGAGCGGGCGCACCAAGCGACTGCGCATCGTCGCCGTGCCCTACCAGCCCGAGGCCGCGGGCCACTACCACCTCTGAGTTGATTCGAGCGAAGGCGCCCGTCCCGTGCTCCCGGGGCGGGTGCCCACGCCAGGGTCAGCGCAGGCCCACGCGCTTCGCCAGCTCCTGTGCCAGGGCCCGCAGCTCCTCGACACCGGGCGCCGCGGGGCTCGTGTCGAAGACCACCTCGTAGCCCAGCCCCGCTTGATTGATGGACTCCGAGCGCGGAATCCGCGCGCGCAGCACCGGCACCGTCGAGTCCTTCAGTGCCTCCTCCATCGCCTCGTTGGTCGCCGTGGTGCGCCGGTCCCACAGGTTCACCACCGCCACCAGTTCGCCGCCCTGCTGCTCGCGAACGTCGCGCCACGCGGCCTCGATTTCCCCCAGACCCTGGAGCGCGAAGGCCCCCGTGGGCACCGGCGCCACGACGAGGTCGGAGAAGCCCAGCACCGCCTCCGTGTACGCGCCGAGGCTCGGCGGCGTGTCCGCGATGATGACGTCCGGCGTCCAGCTCAGCGTCTTCAGCGCGCGAGGAATCGCCTGGAGCCTGTGTCCCCACTGGAACAGCTCGCGCTCCATCGCCGCCATGCGCGGCGCGGCCGGAGCGATGAAGAGCGTGGGCCGCTTCGGTGACGCCACCACCACCTGGTCCAACCGGTACTTGGGCCGCGCGCCCAGGGCCTCCGCGACACACGGCCCCTCGCGACTCTCCAGCCCCAGCACGAGCGACGCGTGTGCCTGCGGATCCAGGTCCAGCAGCAGCACGCGCTTGCCCATGTCCGCCATCGCGGAGGCCACGTGCGCGCAGAGCGTCGTCTTCCCCACGCCGCCCTTGATGGTGCAGAACGCAATCAACGCCATGGCTCCGTCCTATACCGGATCTCCCACGCGGGCGACCGGCCCCGGAGCCCTCGGAGGACCCCGCCACCGCGGCAGGAGGGCCTCGATCCACCCCATTCGTTAATCGGAACTCCCGATAATTCCGGACGCTCCGGAATGGTACGGCCGCACCATCCAGGGGCGCTCCAGAATGGTGCAGTGCCCCGCAATGTCAGACCTCCCGTCAATAATTCCAGCCACTTGGACATGGCATCCCACGTGCTCAAGCACGGGGGCATCAGGGCGTCCTCACGGAGGCCCTCCAAATTTCAGGAGGTCGTCATGGATATCCGGTTCTACGGCGTTCGAGGGAGCATCGCGGTCTCGGGTTCACGCATCGGCGGCAACACGGCGTGCGTCGAGGTGACGAGCCAGGGTCACCGGTTGATCCTCGACGCGGGCACGGGCATCCGGGCGCTGGGTGAGGTGATGATGCGCGAGGGCCCGCCGCACAAGGTCGCGATGTTCTTCTCGCACCTGCATTGGGACCACGTGCAGGGCTTCCCCTTCTTCACGCCCGCGTACCTGCCCACCACGGAGCTGACGATGTACGGCCCCGGCGCGAATGGCGCGCAGGCGCTCCAGTCGGAGCTCGCGGCGCAGATGCAGCCGCCGCACTTCCCGGTGCCGCTGAGCATCATGCGCTCGCGGATGGACTTCCTGTCCGCGATTCACGGCAAGACGGTGGAGGTCGGGCCCTTCAAGGTGACGCCCATCGACGTGCCGCACCCCCAGGGGTGCCTGGCGTACCGGGTGGAGGCGGATGGGCATTCGTTCATCTACGCCACGGACGTGGAGCTGTGCCGCAAGGACCTGACGCCGGAAGTCGCGCGCTGGTTCGAGGGCGCGGACGTGCTGTGCCTCGACGCGCAGTACACGCCCGAGGAGTACGACGGCCGCAAGGGAATCCCCAAGAAGGGCTGGGGCCACTCGACGATGATGGACGCGGCGGACGTGGCGAAGACGGTGGGCGCGCGGCGGCTGTGCCTGTTCCACCATGACCCGGCGCACACGGACGAGACGCTGGAGGACATGGCCGAGCAGGCGCGCACCCTCTTCCCCGTGTGCGAGCCGGCGCGCGAGGGCCAGCGACTGGTGTTGGGCCGAGCGGCCTGAGAGGTGGGCCGGACGATGGCACTCGAATGCTATGGTGACGCGTCGGCCTTCATCCTCCCGCCCCTGCCCACCATGCCCCCTGCCGCGGACATCACCCAGGTCCTCCTCCCCTTCGGGGCGCTCGTCGGGAGGGAGGTGGACCTGGATGCGTTCCTCCAGACGTTGATGGACCGCATCGCCGCCACCATGCAGGCGGACCGGGGGACGCTGTGGCTGTTGGACCCGGCGCGCCGGGAGCTGTTCAGCCGCGCCGCGCACCTGCCAGAGGTGTCGCAGATTCGCGTGAAGCTGGGCCAAGGCGTGGCGGGCACCGTGGCCCAGGAAGGCCACCCCATCAACGTCCCGGACCCGCGCGGAGAGCAGCGCTTCTTCGCGGACATCGACCGGATGACGGGCTACCGCACCACGAGCCTGCTCGCGGTGCCCCTGCGCGACGCGGACGGCGCGCTGTACGGCGTGCTCCAGGTGCTCAACCGCCGCGGAGGAGATCGCTTCACCCCGGAGGACACGGAGCGGCTCGACGCGATTGCCTCGCAGGTGAGCACCGCCCTGCAGAGCACCAGCCTGTACCAGGAGCTGCAGCGCGCGAAGGACCAGCCCCAGGCGCCCGTCGGCTACTTCTTCAACCGCATCATCGGCGAGTCCCCGCAGCTCCAGGCCATCTACCGGCTGGTGCGCAAGGCCGCGCCCACCGACGCCACGGTGCTGCTGCGCGGAGAGAGCGGCAGCGGCAAGGAGCTCTTCGCCCGCGCGGTGCATGTCAACGGGCCCCGCCGCGACAAGCCCTTCATCAAGGTGGACTGCGCCGCGCTGCCCGCCACGCTCATCGAGAACGAGCTGTTCGGCCACGAGCGCGGCGCCTACACCGGCGCGGACCACCGCATGCCCGGCAAGTTCGAGGCGGCGGACAACGGCACCGTCTTCATCGACGAGATTGGCGAGTTGCCCCTGCCCGTGCAGGGCAAGCTCCTGCGCGTCATCCAGGACCGCGAGTTCGAGCGCGTGGGCGGCACCCAGGCCATCAAGGTGGACGTGCGCATCGTCGCGGCCACGCATCGAGATTTGGCGCGCATGGTGGCGGAGGGCCGCTTCCGCGAGGACCTCTACTACCGCATCAAGGTCGTCGAGGTCGTCCTGCCCCCGCTGCGCGAGCGCGGCGCGGAGGACATCGAGCGCCTGGCCCGTCACTTCGTCGCCACCGTCGCGCGTCGTCACCGGCTGCCCGCGCCCCGACTCAGTCCGCTCGCGCTGGAGCGCCTCAAGCGCTACCGCTGGCCCGGCAACGTGCGCGAGTTGGAGAACTGCATCGAGAGCGCGGTGGTGCTGTGCGAGGGCGAAATCCTCGAGGAGCACCTGCCCCTGCCGGACATGGACCGACTGCCTCCCACGGGCGCGGCGCCCCAGTCGATGGCGGACCCCGCTCGCACCATGGCCAGCCCGTCCTCCTCCGCCGAAGCCTCCCTCCTGCCACTGTCGGAGGTGGAGCGCCTCCACATCCTCCGCGTCCTGGACTCGGTGAAGGGCAACCGCACCGCCGCGGCGAAGGTGCTGGAGATTGGCCGCAATACGCTCGCCCGGAAGCTCAAGGAATACGGCCTCGGCGACGAGGTGTGACCTCCCGCGCCGCGCGCTCACACCCGCTCGCCCAGGCGGCCAGCCGGGGACTCCACCTCGAAGCCGACAACACGTGCCTCCCGGGATAACCTGGAGCATGCTGGGTCGGCACTTCCATGCAGGCCGAGGGGGATTCACATGAAGGTGATTGAGACGCTGGCGAATCTGCCGGCGGAGCTGGCCGAGAAGATTCCGGACGTGAAGCTCCAGGACCAGGACATCCGGGTGACGCTGGCGCAAGAGGGCCTCACGCGTGAGGGCATCCTCCCGCCCAAGCTGAACCTGGGCGACTTCGCGCTCTCCTTCGAGGCCAGCGCCGAGGCCACCGTCCGCAACTTCAACTCCCCCGGCGACGTGGACGAGAACGGTATCGTCGGTGAGGCCGCCGCAGCGAATGCCCCGCCATCGGACTCGGCTCGGCCCCAGCTCATCCTGGGCGGCGACAAGGGGTGGATGCGCTACCAGGCCACGGGCCTCGTCAAGGCGGGGGCCTCCGGCCGCTACTCCTTCGTCTCCGCCAACGGGAAGACGGAGCTGTCCGCCTCGCTGAGCGATTACCGCGCGCATCCGCTCGCTCGCAACATGCGCGAGGCCGCCAAGGAGGACCTCGCGTCGCCGCGCCTGCTGGTGAACTCGACGGACCTGACGAAGCTGGGGACGGGTGACGCGCTGTCATGGCGCGTGCGCGGCATGCTGGAGACGGGGTTGGACCTGGGCTGGGCGGACCTCTTCACCACCAACCTGGGGGACCTGTCCTTCGTCCGCAGCAGCGAGCTCATCGAGCTGAAGACGTCCATCGTCGCGCTGGTGCGCGCGCGCGTCTCGCTCACCGACGACTACCAACTGAGCTTCTCTCGTCCGAGCCCCGGGCGCCTCCAACTCGCGGTGCGGAAGGCGAAGTCCCACGAGGCCTCGCAGGGCGCGGGCCTGGGCATCCAGGTCGCCTTCGCAGACCCCGAGGCCGTGCAGGCCCGGCTCAAGGAAGTGCTCTCCGCGCTCGCCGGACAGGCCGAGGCGAAGGTCGAGGAGCTCATCGACAAGGCCATCCAGAAGGTGCTGACTCCGGACCAGCTCGCACTGCTGCGCTCGGTGCTGGAGCGGCTGGGGTTGGACCCGGAGCTCGTCAACCTGGACCACCTGAAGCAGGAGTGGGAGGAGCTGAAGCAGAAGGTGGAGGCCGCGCTGGAGAAGGTGGTGAAGGCGCGCATCGGCGCCGCCTTCCAGTACGAATACCTGCGCATCTCCGAGTCCTCCACGCTGCTGGAGGTCGAACTGGACGAGGCCACCGCGCTGAACTTCCACGGCCAGTTGGTGCTCGGCAACCTGGTGGATTTGATGTCGTGGCTGCGCGCGCCGGAGAACGCGGGCAGGTTCACCCTGAAGAACTACCTCAACACCGCGTCCTTCACGCTCCAGCAGACCGTCGGCTTCTCGCTGAGCCTGGGCACCTTCGAGGTGTTCAAGGCACGCGGCTCGCTCAAGCAGACCTGGGTGTCGCAGGAGAACACGCAGGGCGCGCGGCGGCAGGCGTTCCTCGGACAGCGCGCCTACGAGGACGCGCTGATGGGCCACCGCAACCGATGGGCGGTGGACTTCCGGGCGGACATGGAGTCCTTCGCACCGGCCCCGGCCGCGTCGGACTTCCGCTACGGCCTGCACATGCTGCTGTGGGGGCAGAAGAAGAAGCTGACGAAGCAGGAGCTTCAAGCCGCGGTGGACGACGCCGTCGTCTGGGGCGTGCTGGATGCCAATGACGCGGCCAGCGTCACGGCGAAGCTCGACGCGCACCTGGGCAAGACGGACGTCCAGACGCAGGTCGAACTCAAGATCTCCGACGAGATGCTGCGCGAGCTGGTGCCCCGGCTCCAGACGTTCGACCTCAAGCTCTTCTCACGGGCGCTCGCTCGCGCCATGCCGTGGAGCGAGCAGACGGCGCGCGTGACACCGGAGTTCCGCAAGCTCGTCTACGCGCCCATCTGGGAGTCGTACCTCACCGAGGTGATGAACAAGGGCAGCTTCCTCTCCGGAGACCTGTCCCCCACCCGCGCCGCGCAGATCGCCGCGTGGTTCATCGAGAAGGACTCCACGGTGAAGCAGCTCGCCTCGGGCCTGCTGCTGCGCGAGAAGACGTGGCAGCCGCCCGGCGGCAACTTCAGCTTCGCCGAAGTCACGGACAAGAACCGCAACACGCTGGCCAAGTGCCGCCGCTTCGTGGACGGCCTGGTGCGTCTGCGCCGTTCCATCGAGGAGCGCCGCAGCGGCGAGGAGCTGCGCACCGTGCACGGTGACTTGGAAGGCCTCTGGAACACGGGCTTCCACCTGCGCACGGCCGGCGCGGTGCTGGCGGAGCTGGCGAAGGGCACGGCTCGGGGCCTGGGCGGAATCGAGCGGACCTTCACCGTGCGGCTCGCGGACAGCCAGGAGCAGCTCGTGCTCTCCACGGCATGGGGCCCGTCCACGCCCACGCCGTAGCGCGCTCGATCACATCGAACGCGACAGCATCAACGCGGCGGCCATGGACATCGCTCCGGCCGCCGCGAAGTGCTTCCACGCCAGGCGCGCCAGCGTGCCTCGTGTGACGTCCGCATCCGTACCCAGCACCACCATCGACGCGCCACCGTGCCGGCCGCGCAGCTCGTAGGTGCCTTCACTCGCGCCGCGCCGCAGCTCGCCCACCACGAAGCAGGTGTCGCCCGCGCTGCCCACCCGCTCCCAGGAGAGCGTCCGGGGTTCGTCAACCAGCTCCCCCGCGCCCGACAGCTCGCTCCCCTCTGGACCCACGGGGACCTCCTCGAGCCAGGAGGGCGGCGACATCAACGACACCGTCCGGCAGCGACGAGGCCGCACCGGCGCCATCAACGACGCGGGAGAAAACTTCACGCGAGCCCTGACGCGCGCGCCTCGCAACATCAGCGTGGGCGAGTAGGCCCGCTCTCGCGACAGCAGCGCGCCCTTCCGGCCGTCCGCCGCCACCTCGCGAAGCTCGGCTTCGAAGAAGGTGCAGGGAACACCGCCCGGGGACGTGAGCACCTCCTCGGCATCGAGCGTGCCCTGGTACACACCCCAACCCGGCGACTCACCGGAGCGCAGCGCGGCCACGGCCTCGTCCAATGACTTGGGCACCGTGCCTCGCAGCAGGTCCGCGCCCGAGCGCACCCGGGTACCCCGCACCGCGAGCAGCGCCGCGACCACCAGCAACGCGAGCCCCAGGGACTTGCCCACGGACTCGGCCGAGACGAGCGCGAGCGCCCCCAGGGCCAGCAGCCCGAACCAGAGCAGCGGAAGTCTCGGGACGTTGGCC
Organism: Myxococcus sp. AM011; assembly: GCF_013372595.1. NCBI lineage: Bacteria > Pseudomonadati > Myxococcota > Myxococcia > Myxococcales > Myxococcaceae > Myxococcus > Myxococcus sp. AM011. The sequence continues at coordinate 6,273 of NZ_JABXEM010000124.1, read as the reverse complement.
CGCGAGCCTCGCCGTCCAAAGGTGAACGCCGCCACCACGAGCGCCGCCAGGAACGCCACATAGATGGGCGCCAACACGACGCGCCAGAATTCCATCCCGTCCCCCGGCAGCTCGAATGGAGCCCCCAGGGCCCCGAACACCGGAAGAAAGTGGGACGCCCGTGAAGCCCGCGCAAGGTCGCCCGGGGCAATGGCCTGTCCCCTCCAGGACAACCTCCCCCAGGGAACAGTGGCCCGACGCGGCCCGCTCCGGGGGAATGCCCGAGAAGTGTCGGAAACAGGAGACTGACGCGAGGGCCCGACGAGCCGGGCCCGGAGGAGGACTACTGCTCCTGGCCCACGGACGCCTGCCGGGGCGGACGTTCCTTCAGCTGACCCCGGACCGCCAGGTCATCGAACGTACAGGCCAGGTTGCGGCACCCGACGGCCACCTTGCCGACGCGGTTCTTCAGGCCCGGCAGCAGCTTCCGGGCGAAGCGCTGCTTGCCGAGGAAGCCCTCCGCGAGCACGACGCCCTCCGCCTTCGGGCTCAACTTCAGCCGCACCAGGTAGGGCCCCGTCGCGGGCAGCGGCATCTCGTCCTCGACGAGCCCATCCGTGTCCTGCGCGCTGTTGCCCACCACCTCGTGGCCATCCTCGGTGAAGTAGCGCCACGCCAGGCGCATCCCCACGCCCGGAATGGCGAAGGCCGACACCTGGAGGTCCTTGATGCGGAAGGACAGCTCCCCGTAGTGCTGGGCATCCAGCTCCTCCGGGTACTCATCCCCCAGCGGCCGGACATCCATCATCACCTGCGCATCGAAGTCGTCGGCCGCGAAGTAGCGGTGCGCCACGTACGCGCGCGGCACCAGCCGCCGCCCCGAGGCATCCTGGCCGCCCTGCCACGCCCGGAGCTCACCGTGCTCAATCACCCACCGACCGCTGTGGAGGTTGAGCTCCTCGGTGCCCTCGCCCTCGAACGAGACTCCGAACCGGGCCTCCCCGCCGGGCTTCGGCGGCACCACTACGTTCGCCGTGGTGAAGGTCTCACCGTACGTGTTCGGCGGAAACGGCCGGGTGGGCGTGCGCGCCTTCGTGCCCTGCCCGGGCCTGTCGCGCTCATCGCCCCGGTGGAGCACCGGGTCCACCGCCCAGCGTGCCGCGAAGCCGAGCACCGCGAGTCCACCGACGATGGACAGCCCGCTGCGCACCCGGCGCCAGCCCAGACGCAGGCGGCGGGTGATCTGGCTCGTCGTCGGGGCGCGTGCCGTCACCAGTTGCCGTGCCGGCTGGAGGCCCGTCATCAGGCCCGGCGCGGACGAGGAGGAGATCATCGTGTCCAGCGCCGCGCACAACTCCCCCGCCTTCTCGTAGCGGGACTCCGGGTCCGTCTCCAGCAGGCGCTCCACCACCAGGTCCACGCGCGGGTCCAACCCCGACACGCGCTGGGACGGCAGCTTGAAGCGCCCCAGGGGCACCTCTCCGGTGAGCAGCTCGTAGAGCACCACGCCGAGCGAGAACAGGTCGGCGCGCCCGTCCACGTTCTTCGCGTCGCGCCGCTGCTCCGGGGCCATGTAGTTCAGCGTGCCCATGGCCACCGCCGTCGCGGTGAGCTGCAACCGGGACTCCGACTGACGGAAGCCCGCCAGCCCGAAGTCCGCCACCTTCACGTTGCCCCGCCCGTCCAGCAGGATGTTCTCCGGCTTGAGGTCGCGGTGGATGATGTCCTTGTCGTGCGCGCACTCGACGGCGCGTGCCACCTGGAGCATCAGCTTCAGGCTCTGCTGCGGCGACAGCGTGCCCGTGGAGATGGCCTCTCGCAGCGAGCGCCCCTCCACGAACTCCATGACGAAGTAGTAGTGCTCGCCCGCGACACCCCGGTCGATGATCTGCACGATGTTCGGGTGGTTGAGGGCGGCCAGCGCGGTGGCCTCCTTCTCGAACCGGGCCACGAACTCCGGGTCCTTCGCCAGCTTCGGCGGCAACAGCTTCACCGCCACCGTGCGACCCAGCGACGTCTGCCGCGCGAGCCACACCTCGCCCATGCCGCCGCGACCGAGCAGCTCCAGCAGCTCGAACCCCGGCAGCGACACCCGCGCCGCCGCCACGAAGGTGTCGACCTCGTGGACGTTCAAGTCCGAGTCCGGATTGCCACGTCCCGTTGGCGTCGATGACCGAACCACCGTTGCACCCACGGGGACCTCCAGGTCTGGTGTGGAGGACGGCAGCGCCACACCGCTCGGCCCGATGTTGGCGTTATTGAGGTTGGCGTTGTTGAAGGAGGGGGCCACGTCCACGCTCGGAAGTGGGACCCCGGGCAGCGCCATGTCACTGGGGGAAGCGCCGGTGCTCGACGGCTGCGCCGCGCCGAAATTCACGCCCAGCACTTCGATTCCGCTCGACCGCGGCCCCCGGGGCTCCGCGGCGCCGCCCACCATCGTCACGCGCCCGTGGACCGAGCCGGGCTCGTCACGCGGGGGCTCACGCTCCTCCAGCAGCGAGGCATCCCGGAGCGCCCCGCCGTTCGCGTAGCTCGTCGTGCTCTTGGGGGCGCGCTCGTCCGCGCCCAGCCCCGGCACCACGGTGTCGCGGGTGTTCTCGGGAGCGCCCTGTGCGCGGTGCGGGGCAAACGTGATGTGGGACGCCGCGCGAGCGCCGTTCGCGTCCTGACGCCGCACCTCGAAGCGGATGCCACAACGGCACGTCACCTTCTGGCCCGTGACATAGACCCGGGTGTCGTGCTGAATCCCGCAGTTGGGGCACTCCTGGGTCGTCGTCATGCGCGGCGCGGGGAAGCAGCGGTCGTGTGTTCCACGCCGTGGACGCGATACGTGGGAACGGCCTTCTCCTTGCCCTTCACCTGCATCGCCGGCAGCTCCTCCACGTCGAAGCCCGGCCCCGACCTGCGGACCGTCGACTCCGACGCGAGCACCTCGCCGCTCTTCGCCATGCCGCACAGCCGAGAAGCCGTGTTCACCGTGTCCCCGATGGCCGTGAACTCATGCCGCTCCGCGCTGCCCATGTAGCCGACAACCGCCTGGCCCGTGTTGATGCCGATGCCCACCTCGATGGGCTTCTTGCCCATCGCGACGCGCTGACGGTTGATCTCCTCCACCGCGTCCTGCATCTCCAGCGCCGCCCGCAGCGCCCGCGCCGCGTCGTCCGGGTGCGAGAGCGGCGGACCCCACACCGCCATCACACAGTCGCCGATGAACTTGTCCAGGTTCCCCTCGTAGCGGAACACCACGTCCGCCATCGCCGAGAAGAAGCTGTTCAGCATCGACACCACTTCCTGCGGCGACTCGTTCTCGGAGATGGTGGTGAAGCCGCGGATGTCCGCGAACAGGCAGCTCACCTCCGCCAGCCGGCTCTGCCTCAAGTCCTCCGTCTCGCCGGAGATCACCGCGTCCGCCACCGCCTTGGACAGGAAGCGGCTCAGCTCCGCGCGCGTCACCGCCTCCGCGCGGATCTGCTCGCCCAGCGACACGTTCTCCAGCGCGATGCTCGCCTGCGAGGCGATGCCGGAGAGGATGTTCAGGTCCTTCTCCGAGAAGGCGTTGATCTGCTGCCGGCTGTCCAGGAAGAGCACCGCCTTGATCTTCGCGTTCACCATCAGCGGCACCGCCATGGCGGAGCGGATGCCCTGCGCGACGATGCTCTCCGCCGCGGAGAAGCGCTCGTCGATGATGGCGTCCGCCGTCAGCACCGCCTTGCCCGTCTCCACCACCCGCTTCAACACGGTGTCGGAGAGCATGACGTTGACGGGCTTGCCGGTGCGGTGGTGCACCGCCGCCGGGATGAACTCCCCGTCCCCGGCGACCTTCAGGATGACGCCGTGGTCCGCGGCGAGCAGTTGGAAGGCCACCTTGAGGATCTGCTCGAAGAGGGCCGTCTGGCTGCCCTGCAGACCCACCTGCCGGTGGAACTCGTGGGCGATGCGCAGCTTCTCGTAGTCGCGGCGCAGCGCCTCCACGTCCGTCATCAGCTCCACCGGACGGAAGTTCTGCGGCACCTGGTCCATCTGCGCCAGGAAGGCGGGCATGGACACCGACTGGGCCACCACCGTCACGCCGGGCGCGGTGGGCGCGGTGTGGTTCACCGCCGGCTCGCCGCTGTGGAAGATGAGCCGGGAGGAGCCGAGGGCTATCTCGTCCCCGTCCTTCAGCTTCAACTCCTTCACCCGCTTGCCGTTGACGAACGTCCCGTTCGAGGACCCGAGGTCCTTCAGGACGAAGTCCTTGCCCAGCCGCTCAATCGTCGCGTGCTCCTTGGAGACCTCCCGGTCCACCAGGCGCAACGTGTTGGACGGATGGCGGCCGAGTGACGTCAGCGGCCCCAGGGGAAACTCCCCCAGAGTGCCGTCCGCGAACCGCCCGGTCAGCCGGGGGCCGCGAAGCTGCCCGGATTTAGGAGCGAATGGGGCGGGAACCTGGCTCACGCGCGAATCCTCACCGGCGCGGACACTACCATTGCCTCTCCCTCCCAGGGAACGTCTGGTGCAGCTGTCCGTCCCGAAGGGCCTTCGAAGGGCTGCACGGCTGGTCAGCGTCCATTTCCTGGGACGGCGCGTCACCCGAGGGGTCCACCCCCCAACCGCCCCTCCGCCCCGCTTCTCTCCCGAGGCCTACACTGGTAAGGGGGGCCCGTGAGAATCAAACAGAAGCCCGAAGACTTCAGCGTCAAGGAATCATACCGCTTCGACGAAGTCGATGGAGGGCGTTTCCGCGTCTACCTGATGGACAAGCAGAAGCTGTCCACGTTCGACGCCGTCACCCGCCTGCGGGATGCATTCGGCCTGAAGCCGGGCGCCATCAGTTATTGCGGCCTGAAGGACAAGCAGGGCCGCACCGAGCAGATCATCGCCGTGGACGGCGCTGACGTGGACATGCAGGAGCCCGACCTGCGCCTGAAGTTCCTGGGCCGGACGAACAAGGCCCTGTCCTCGGCCAACATCACCTCCAACCGCTTCTCCGTCACGGTGCGGGCGCTCGGCCCGGAGTCCGTGGGCCCCCTCAACTCGGCCGCCGCCGAGGTCAACCGCCTGGGCGTCGTCAACTACTTCGACAGCCAGCGCTTCGGCTCGCTCAAGCACGGCCAGGGCTTCATCGCCAAGGACCTCATCCGGGGCGACTTCGAAGCCGCGCTGCACAACTTCCTGGCCAAGCCCTCGGAGCTGGATTTCACCGAGGACGCCAAGGTGAAGGCCTTCTGGCGCGACAACTGGGGCCAGTGGGACGCGCGCGTCCCCTTCGAGGGCTCCCGGAAGTACCACCGCGTGCTGCGCTCCTTGAGGGACCACCCCAAGGACTTCATGAAGGCGTTCCTGCAGATCGACTCGGACTACCGGGCGATGCAGCTGTTCACCTTCCAGAGCTTCCTCTGGAACGAGGGCGTGCGGCGCTACCTCCAGTTGCTCCTGCCGCGCGAGTCGCTGTTCCCCATGCGCTACCAGGCCGGCACGCTCCTGTTCCACCGCGACGCGGACGCGGACACGCTGCGCAAGCTGCGCGACGCCACCTTCCCGCTGCTCGCCCCCGACACCACTTTCACCGACCCCAAGGTGGAGGAGGCCGTCCGCTGGGTGCTGGGCCGCGAGAAGCTGACGCTCGAGGACCTGCGCATCCCCGAGGCCGGGCGCATGCTCTACTTCAAGCACGAGGAGCGCCCCATCCTCTCCTTCCCGCACAAGCTCGTCATCGGCCGCACCCAGCCGGATGAGATCAACCGCGGGGACATCAAGGTCAACGTCGCCTTCACGCTGCCGCCGGGCGCGTACGCCACCCTCGTCGTCAAGCGACTGTTCCACTTCGCCTACACCGAGGAGACCGCCGACGACATTCGCGCCCAGCGCGAGCGCACCGCGCGCATCATCGAGGAGGGTCAGGCCGAGGGCGCGCCGTCCAGCCGCCGCGGTCCTCCCGTTCGCGACTCGGACCGACCTGGCGCCACGCCTTCACGCCGCCCCCAGACTCGCGACGAGGAGCGAGCCCGCTCCCCCAGGACCGAGTTCCCCTCCAGCCGCCGTGCGTCCTCCTCCCGGAGCGAGGCCCCCGCCCGCCGTGGAGCCGGGGCCGCTCGCGAGGAGGAGCCTTCGTCGACCCGCCGCGCCTCCTCCTCCCGGAGCGAGGCTCCCGCCCGTCGTGGGGCCGGGGCTGCCCGCGAGGACGGGCCTTCGTCGACCCGCCGCGCCTCCTCCTCCCGGAGCGAGGCTCCCGCCCGTCGTGGGGCGTCCCGCGAGGACGGGCCCGCTGCCCGCCGCTCCCCCTCCGAATGGGCGGCGGCACCCGCCCGGAGC
>NZ_JABXEM010000123.1:0-31613 GCF_013372595.1 Myxococcus sp. AM011 | reverse complement strand
CTCCAGCCCTGCTTCCTCCTCCAGCGCGGCGACCCCCGACAAGAAGGGCAACGTCCTCGACAAGGTCCAGCCGGAGACGAAGTGGAACCAGCAGTGGGGCCAGGACATCTTCCTGGACCCCAGCAAGGGCGACAAGGCGGCCGACAGCGCGGCGCGGAAGGACGGGCGCCAGGTCACCCAGGGCAACACCGGCCCTGGCCAGGTGGCGGGCAACGAGAGCGGCAACTACGTCGGCTGGCAGAAGGACGTGGCGGAGTTCAAGACGGGCACGGGCTTCAACCAGGACGGGACGGGCGCGCAGTTCGAGGCGAGCGCGGCCGAAATCCAGGGCGACGCGTCCTACCGCATCCTCCCGTGGGAGGTGGGCGCCCGGGCCGGTGGTGAGGCCAACCTCGTCAGCCTGCGCGGCGACGCCGGCTACGGCAAGGACCTGAAGGACATCCAGGGCCTGGATAAGATTGACGGCAAGGTCTACGGCGGCGTGCACGGAGAGGTGCTGGTGGGCGCCAACGCGGACGCCAAGGCCAAGGCCGACCTGAACCTCAAGGACGGCGACATCGGCCTGGAGGCGGGTGCCGGAGCGCTGGTCGGCGCCGAGGCGAGCGCGACGGCCCGCGGTGAGCTCGGCCCCGTGCAGGGCTCCGTGACGGGCAGCGCCATCGCCGGCGTGGGCGCGGCGATTGACGGCAAGGTGGCCTTCGAGGACGGCAAGCTGACCATCGGCGGCAAGGCCAAGGCGGCGCTGGGCGTGGGCCTGGGTATCGGCACCTCGTACACCATCGACTTCAACAAGCTGAAGAACACGGTCGACAACGTCACCAACGGCAAGGCCTCCGAGGTCGTCAAGGAGGCCACGAACAAGGTCGCCGAGGGCGCCAAGGACGTGACGGAGAAGGTCGCCGAGGGTGCCAAGGACGTGACGGAGAAGGTCGCCGAGGGCGCCAAGGACGTCGGCAACAGCATCAAGGGCTTCTTCGGCTTCTGAGCGCGAAGCACCCCTGACGAGCGAAGGGGCGAGAGCCGTTCGCGGCCCTCGCCCCTTCTTGTTCAAGGACTCCGAGCGACGCTAGTCCTTCGTGCAGACGACGTCGTCGACCTGGAGGTGGTCGCGGTCGGCTTCACTGCGGCTCGGGTAGAAGAACAGGCGCCAGTCGCGCACGTTGCCGGTGAAGCGGAAGAACACCGGCTGCCACTCGTCGCTGTCGATGACGAGGAAGTCTGTCTGCGGGCTCCAACCGCCGCTCGAATAGCTCCGGTGGCGGAGGGTGCCGTGGCCACGCACCCGGTACGAGCAGGACCAGGTGCCGCTCGGCACGTTGAACTTCTCCGTGGAGAAGCGCTCGGCGACCTCGATGGGGACGACGAACTGCATCGCCGCCGTGCCGCCGTGCACCGCGTTCGTGTAGCGCACCAGGCGCGAGGCTTTGATTTCCGTGCCCGGGTCCGCGACGCCGTTGTCGATGCCGTACCAGTAGTCAGGGATGAGGTGGTTGCCCTGATAGGGAATGGAATAGATGTTCCAGGACTCGAAGCCACCGTTGCGGACGATGTTCGCGGGGTGGTCCGCGGCGACGCAGCGGCGAGTGGCCGGGTCGCAGGCGGGCAAGGCTCCGAGGCAGTCGAAGGTCGTGAAGCAGGCCCCGGCGGCCAGCTCACACGCGCCCGTCGTGGGATTGCAGGTCGTCGCGGGGTTGCTGCACACGACACCGGCGCAAGGGTCACCCGGGATGCAGCGGTGCGTGGGGGTATTGCAGACCGGCGTCTGCGGAGTGCTCGCGCAATCGGCGTGACGGACGCAGCGCTCCTCGGCGACGACACACGTGTGGGCGTCATCGCAGGCCTCCCACTCGTTGCAGTCCCCGCCGATGTCGCAGCGACCGGAGAGCGGCTCGCAGGTCGCGGTGGCGTTCTCGCAACGCTCCCACGACTCGCAGCTGACCAGGTCACACGGCTCGGCGGCCCGCATGCAGCGCACGTCGTCGATGATGACGTGGTCCCCGCTCGTATTCCGCACGCTGAAGATGAGCTCGAACGTGTCGAAGACGTCGGCGGCCAGATTGAAGTTGTACGCCACCTGGGTCCACGCCGAGCCGCTGACCGAGGTGTAGGACGAGTACGACGAGTAGTCGTCGTCGAAGAAGGCATTCCGGACGTCGCCCGTGCCCCGCGCCTGGTAGGTGCAGGAGTAGCGACCGGCGGACATCGACTTCGCCAGCGTCGTGAACCGCCGGTGCGTGGCCGAGGCGTTGGTCAACCGGACCGCATTCACACCCTCGAAGGCATTCGTCGTCACCTTCTGCACGGAGCCGGACTCGATGTTCGACTTGCTGCCGAACCACTGCTCCGGAAGCGCTGCGGGCCACTCCTCGAAGCCCCAGTTGTCGATGACGCTCACGACGGGAGGCTCACCTGCGTCCGGAATCCCGCTGTCCGGCGTCTCAGAACCCGCGTCGGGCGTCTCCGCACCCGCGTCCGTCGCTCCTCCGCCGGAGTCAGGAGTCTCAGAACCCGCGTCGGGCGTCTCGGAACCTGAGTCCTGCGTTCCGCCACCGGCATCGGGCGTCTCGGAACCCGCGTCGGGCGTCTCCTGGCCCGCATCCGGAGTCCCACCACCCGAGTCAGGCGTTTCCGCTCCCGCGTCGGGCGTACCAGTTCCCGAGTCCGGCGTCTCCTCACCTGCGTCGGGCGTACCGCCTCCCGAGTCCGGCGTCTCCTCACCCGAATCCGGAGTTCCGCCTCCCGAGTCCGGCGTCTCCTCGCCCGAGTCCGGAGTTCCGCCTCCCGCGTCCGGCGTCTGGCCTCCCGCGTCCGGCCGGGCGCCTCCCGCATCGGGAAGCACCACAGGGTCCGGATCGCCATCACCACAGGCGACCATCAACACAACCAACGCAGTCAGGCACCCTCGAAACAACGTCACAGCGAGCCTCCGGCTTCAGCAATTTTCCTCTCGTACCACAATTTTCGGACGACCTGGGTAGAGCCAGGGTCACAAGGAGCGAAGCCGTGGCGGGTTCTCGATTCGGAAGAATTCGCCGAGACCGGCGGTGCCACTGGCCAGGGCGTGGCCGCCGACGTCCACGGCGGGGACATCGCCAATCGCGCGCACCGAGGCTCCAATCATGGACAGACGCATTCCCATCCGAAACAAAATCAAGGACAATCCTGGCAGGCATTGGCGTCGGGCCATTCCGCACAGACACATCAGGAGAAGTCCATGACAAGGAACACGATGCGTTTCCTGGCGGGTTCGCTGCTGTTCCTCACGCCGTTGAGCGCGCTCGCCGGACCGGTGGTCGATTTCGGGTTCCCCGACCTGCTCTCCCACCGTGACGAATACGTCAGCGTCAGCGAGGGCGGCACCCAGATTCCTCCGCTGCGGGAGGGGACCGGTGGTCGGCTCATCGGACCGGCGCTGGAGAACTTCTTCGTCGTCAACCAGACCGGTCTCAGCGTCTACCTCGGCATCGGGACCCTGACCGGGACACTGAACGGCGTGTACAATCCCTACCCCGTGCCCACCGCCGGCGTTGGCGGCTTCCAGGTCAGCGCCCCTGCCCCCAGCGTGGCGGCTCCGGTCATCCAGCAGTACTACTGGACGGTCGACCCGGCAAATCCGGCGGGCGCGAAGACATGCATCTGGAGGGTGGAGGTCAGCGACGTCGGCGGTAGCTGCGCGGCAGTGGTGTACCGCGCCTCCTACGGCGGCGCCGTTTGCGTCCTGTCATTTCCCGGCATCGACCCGACCACGTGCGAGTTGCAACTCGTCACCCGAATCCAGTGAACCGTGTCGAGCGCGGCCAGGGGCCGACCGTGATGCCGGTCCCTTTTATTTCTGCCATCCCTCACGCCCGGACCCGGCGCCGCAATCGTTCGGTGACAGGGCCGTAGTCCCCCGCGAGCCAGCCCCCCCTCTGGCTCCAGGAGACTTCCCCCGTGGACACCACTCTGAGCGGATTGCGTCAGGCCCTGCGCTCACTGCGCCGCAGCCCCGGCTTCACTCTCAGTTGCGTCCTGATGCTGGCGGCGGGCATCGGGGCGAGCACCGCGCTCTTCAGCGTGGTGGAGGGGGTGCTGCTGCGCCCCCTGCCCTATCCTCACCCCGAGCGCCTCGTGCAGCTATCGGAGCTGGCGGCCAATGGCCACGCGATGCGGTTCTCGGACCCCAACTTCGAGGACGTCCGGACCCAGAGTCACACCGTCACCGCCCTGGCCCAGGTGTCGGGAGCGGCGAGCGTCGCCGTCACCGGCACGGACGAGCCGACCTTCGCCACCATGGCGCTCGCCTCGCGCGACTTCTTCCGCGCCTTCGCGATTCAACCGGTGCAAGGCCGCCTGTTCGCCGAGGAAGAACAGCAGGCGGGCGGCCCCCCCGTGGTCGTCGTGAGCCAGACATTCTGGAAGCGACACCTGGGCGCAAGGCCCCTGCCCATGTCGGACACCCTCACCTTCGAGGGACGCGCCTACACCGTGGTGGGGGTGATGCCCGAGTCCTTCGACTACCCGGTGGGCACGCAGCTGTGGATTCCGCGCGAGCTGGAGGCCCTCCTGCCCAGCCGGACCGCGCACAACTGGTCGGTGGTGGGAAGGCTGGCGGACGGCGTCAACCCACAAGCCGCGCGAGCGGAGCTCACGGCCATCGCACGGGAGCTCAAGGCCCGGTACGGCCGGGACACCGGGATGCAAGACATCGCCCTGGTGCCATTGCATGAGAGCCTGGTGGGACATGCCCAGCGCACGCTCTATGTACTGCTCGGCGCCGCGGCCGTCCTGCTGCTGGTGGCGGGAGCCAACGTCACCAACCTGCTGCTCGCCCGAGCCGCGACCCACCGGCGCGAGCTCGCTGTCCGCGTGGCCCTGGGCGCGGGCCCCGGCGCATTGGCGCGACGGTACCTCACCGAGTCACTGCTGCTGTCGCTGACGGGTGGCGCGCTGGGCACCCTGCTCGCCGACTGGAGCGTGCGCGCACTGCTCGCGGCGGAACCGGGCAACCTGCCGCGCGTGGGCGAGGTGTCGGTGAATGGCACGGCGCTCCTCTTCGCACTCGGGCTCTCGCTGCTTCTCGCGCTGGGACTCGGGCTGGTGACGGCGCTGCGCGCGGCGCGCCAGAGCCCATGGGCCACGCTGGTGCAGGCGGGGCAGACGCAGGCCGGAGGAGGCGCGGCGGAGCGCACACGCCGGGCCCTGGTCGTCGGCCAGCTCGCGCTCGCGCTGGTGCTGCTGATGGGGGCGGCGCTGCTCGGGCGGAGCCTGATGCGCCTGCTCTCCCTGGACCCGGGCTACCGCACCGAGAACGTCGCGGTGCTCAGCCTGGTGCTGCCCCCGGCCGAGGACGATGCGGGGTGGCAACACAACCTGCGACTCCAGGAGGACCTCCTCGCACGGCTGGGCGCGCTGTCCGGTGTGCGCGCGGTGGGCGCCACGAGCAGCTTCCCGCTCGAGGGAAGTCCCGCGGGGGACGGCACCTTCCTCGTGCTCAACCGCCCCGACGAAGTCAGGAACTTCGATGACTTCGGACGGCTGGCGCACGAGCCCGAGCGCGCGGGCGCCGCCGAGTACCGCGTGGCCAGCGAGGGCTACTTCCACGCGCTCGACATTCCGCTCGTGCGCGGGCGCCTCTTCGACGCGCGCGACACCTCCGAGTCCCCCCACGTGGCCGTCATCAGCGAGTCGCTCGCGAAGGCCCGCTGGCCCCAAGAGGACCCGCTGGGCAAGCTCATCCAGTTCGGCAACATGGACGGCGACCTGCGCCCCTTCACCATCGTCGGCGTGGTGGCCGACGTGCGCGAGCAGCAGTTGGATGAAGCGCCGAAGCCCATGTTCTACGGCTGCTCCCGGCAGCGGCCACGGGCCTCCTCCCGCTTCCACATCGCCGTGTATGGCCCGGTGGGCTCCACGACCCTGGTCACCGAGGCGCGGGCGGTGCTTCGCGAACTCGCCCCCGAGCTCCCCGCGCGCCTTCGCACGGTGGAGAGCCTGCTCTCGGACTCCCTCGCGTCCAGGCGCTTCAGCCTCCTGTTGCTGGGGGCCTTCGGCGCGGTGGCGCTGCTGCTCTCCGTCGCGGGCCTCGCGGCCGTCGTGTCGTACGCGGTGGCACAGCGCACCCAGGAGTTCGGCATCCGCTTCGCCCTGGGGGCGACGGCGGGGGACGTGCTGCGGCTGGTACTCCGGCAAGCGGCGCTGCTCGCGGGGCTCGGCGTGGTGCTCGGCGTGCTGGGAGCCGTGGGACTCAGCCGGGTGCTCGCGGGCTTCGTGTACGGTGTGAGCACCACGGACCCGCTCGTCTTCGCCTCGGTGGCGCTCCTCCTGCTCGGCGTGGCACTCCTCGCCAGCTGGCTGCCGGCCCGGCGCGCCTCGCGGGTGGACCCGATGACGGCGCTGCGCTCGGAGGGCTGAGCCGCGTCCAGGTGCCGCCCCCGACGACCAACGCCCGGGCCCCTCCTTCAGGGACCCGGGCGTCAGCGCCAGCACCTTCAACTCCGCTCCGACAGACTCAATAACAGAGGTAGTTGTCGTTCCAGCCGTGAGCGGAATCCGCGGGCTCGTTCCACGCGACACAGGTCTTCCCGGAGATGGGGCCCGCGCTGGACCACTGGAAGTTGAGCAGACTGAGGTTGGGCACACAGACGTAGTTGTCGTTCCAGGTGTTGGGGTCGCCAGGCTCATTCACGGACGTGCACCGCATGCCGGCGATGGGCCCCCCGAAGCTGAACTGCACGTTTTCGTTCGTCTCGGAGCACAGGTAGTTGTCGCGCCAGGCAGCGGAGTCGGACGGCTCGTCGACGGAGATGCAGGTGGTGCCGGCAATCTTCCCCGAGGGGGAGAACGCGAACCGCTGCGTGTAGCACAGGTAGTTGTTGTTCCAGGAGTCGGGGTCCGCCGGCTCATTCCACTGCGTGCAGCGCATCAGGGGAACCGGAATCAACGACGACCAGACGAAGTTCAGCGGGCTGTGGTTGGGCACGCAGAGGTAGTTGTCATTCCAGCCGTTGGCGTCGAAGGGCTCGTTGATGAGCGTGCAGCGCTGGCCAGCGAGGGTGCCCGCATAGGACCAGCTCACTCCTTCGATACCCGCGGTGCAGAGGTAGTTGTCATGCCAGCCATGCGGGTCACCCGGCTCGTTGACCAGGGTGCACGAGGGGAACGTGTAACCCTGGTATTGGAACTCCACGGGCGTCACGCCATACACCTGGCGCAGGCCCTGGACGTCCAGGGCGCTCAAGGTCGGCCGGCCCCAGAGGGCGCAGTAGTTCATGGTCGAGCTGGGGTCATACCCGGTGATGATCTGCCCATTCGGCTGCTGGACGATGGTGTTGTTGCAGTAGCCCGGCGTGTTGGGAAGATTGCCCGGATGGTCCTGCTCGTGCCAGAAGCCGAGGGCGTGGCCGAACTCGTGCAAGGATGTGCCGCGAATACAGTATTCGCGGTCATCGCCTGGATACGCCGCGTCATCCACGCCGTCGTTGCAGACGTGGCTCCAGGTGGCGAAGTTGAAGTTGAGCCACATGCTGGGGTTGTTGCCCGTGCGGCCGACGTAGGAGCGAGGGCCGCTCTCATCCACCTGGATGCGGATGGCCTGGGCGGGGGTACTCCCATCACAGGCGCCCCAGCCCGTGAAACGCACACTGCTGTTCGTGTCCCACTGGGCCTCGACAATCTGCCTCACCCACGTCTTCTCCGAGTTCCAGCCCGCGGTGGTCCAACAAACGGGTACATCGGTGAAGCCCGCGGCGCTCGTGGGCCAGTAGCCGGCGGGATAGCCGTAGAGCTCATCCTTCCGTGAATCCGAGACCACGACCTCCAGGTCCGGGATGGACCTGGCTGCGGGCTCGCAAGCCATGAGGAAAAGGGAGAGCACCCCAAGGACCTGGGTCAGCCCAATGACACGCCTGTCGTTTTTCATGAATCCCCCCGCGAGTGACTTCTTCACTGCGAGCCAATCTCTAACACAAGCAAGACACAAACCCAAGCAGGAGACCCATCATCGCCCGGAGACGGAATTATCGAACGGCAACACCACTCCGTGCCACGCGAAAGACACACAGGCAATCCAGAGTTCAGCTCTCTCTCGGGATTCAAGACGCGGTGCGCTCGGAATGAAGGCGAAGCGGGATTGCCTTGAATTGATGTCAACGCCTCGGGCTCCGTGCTGCGGGCTTCCCCCCCGCACCAGCGCTTCCGGCTTGACCATTATTACCCCCGGGTAATAACAAGCTCCCATGGACGCGGATGAAGGGCTCGTGGCCCTGGGGTTCACCGAAGTCGAGGCGCGGGTGTACTGCGAGCTGCTCAAGGGGGCGCCGGCCACCGGGTACCGGCTCGCGCAGGCGCTGGGGAAGGCGCCTCCGAGCATCTACCAGGCGCTCGCCTCGCTGGAGCACAAGGGGGCGGTGCTCGTCGAGGAGGGCGAGCCCCGCGCCTTCCGGCCCGTGCCTCCGGACGAGGTGGTGGCCGCGCTCCAGCGGGGCTTCGAGACGCGCAGCCGCGAGGCCGCGAACGCGCTGCGCAAGCTCCACGCTCCGGCGCAGGACGACCGCATCTACCATCTCAAGAGCACCGCGCAGGTGATGGAGCGCGCCCGGGTGATGATTGCCGGCGCCACCGAGCGGCTGCTCTTCGACCTCTTCCCTCCGCCCTTCGGTGCCCTCGCCCCCACGCTCACCGAGGCGAGCACCCGGGGCGTGGCCATCGCGGGGCTCGTCTACGACAAGACGCCCAAGGTGCCCTTCGACTGCGTGCGCTCGTCCGACGCGGACTTCGTGCGGGAGCGCTGGCCCGGCGCGCAGCTCACGCTCGTGGTCGATGCCCGCGAGTTCCTGGTGGCACTGCTCACCCCGGATGGCACCGGCGTCAAGCAGGCCATCTGGAGCGACAGCACCTATCTCTCCTGCCTGCAGCACAGTGGGCTGTCCGCGGAGGTCCGGCTGAGCGCGCCAACGCCCATGCGCGCGCGGCTGTCGCGGGCCATCTCCCTCATCGGCTCGAGCCCGCCCGGGCTGCGCCAGCTCGTCGGACAGTCCCCTACCCCCTCCAAGCGTGGAGCCCTTCCATGAGAGTCCTCCTCACAGTCCTGATGGCCCTGGCCCTCCTGCTCGTCCCCACCGCATCCAAGGCGGACGCACTGGACTCGCTCCTCGCCCGGCACCTCGCCTGGCGCGGCGGGGACGCGTTCACCCGCCTGGAGAGCATCCACGTCAAGGGGAAGACCTCGACGGGCGGCCTCCAGGGCTCGATGGAGTCCTGGAGCCATCGGGACGGACGGTTCCGCGGGGATGCGGACTACGGCGTGGTGCGGGAATCGATGGCCATCACCTCCGAGGGCGGCTGGAAGCTGAACCCCAGCGGCCAGGTCGAAGACGCCTCGCCCACCGACGCGCGCGATGCGCGGCACCGCGTGGCGCTCGACTTCGGAACAGCGCTGCGAGGCAGTTCCGGCGCGAAGCTCGTCCCACAACCCGATGCGCCACGGGACGGCCGCACCTGGAAGGTCGTGCGCATCACCTTCGGCGACGAGGACCTCTATGATGTGTTCCTCGACGAGGCCAGCGGGGCCCTCCACGGCTTTCGCATCCGCGAGGACAACGTCACCCGCTTCGTGCGGCTGGGAGACTGGCGGCAGGTGCAGGGCGTGCGCATGCCCTTCCTGGAGGAGGAGCTCACCGACAACCCGGACTCCGACGCGCGGACAGTGGTGGAGACGCTGGAGCTGAACGTGCCCCTCGCTCCCGCCGTCTTCGAACGGCCCGAGGACGTCCGCAAGGCGACCTTCGCGAAGGGCCGCCATGGCACCGGCTTCATCCCCTTCGAGTTCTTCAACGAGAACCGCGTCTACATCCCGGCCCAGGTGAACGGCCGGGCGACGCAGGTGCTGCTCGACAGCGGCGCCGCGATGACGGTGGTCGACACGGTGTACGCGCGCGAGCTGGGGCTGAAGACGCAGGGACAAATCGCGGCGGTCGGCAGCGGCGGACAGGCGCCGGCCCAGTTCGCCGGCGGCGTGGACATCACCCTGGGCGAGCTGCGACTGACGGGGCTGACGGTCGCCGTCATTGACCTGGCCGATGTCGCGCGGCAGATAGGCCATCCGCTGCCCGTCATCCTGGGCAAGGAAGCCTTCAACCAGCTCGTCGTGGACGGGGCAGACGGTGGTGCTCACGCTGAAGGATGGAAGCAAGCGCCGGCTCACCCTGCGCGACTACTACTAGGGAGGGTGAAAGTCTGGGTTGCCGCCTGAGCGAACCCAGGCCGAGCGTGACCACTGCCAGCGAGGCCAACCGCGCGAATCTATTCATATCACCCCCTGGAGGCGGGAAGTCGCGCCCCGTTTGGGGAAAACCAGACACTCCTCCTCGGACAGCCTGGACGACGCCCCTGGCCGGACAGCGTCCTGGCGAGGATTGACAGCCCATTCAGCGCAAAACTAGCGTCAATCCGTCTCACCTCTCACGACAACACAGACCATTGAGGCTTGCATGCAACTGCGAATCGTATTGGACGGGCTGCTCTCCATCGCGCTGCTGTCGACGGGCTGCGGCACCATCCCGGAAGATGCCCTGGCGGAGCAGGAACTCAGCCAGACGGAGCAGTCGGCCGAGGCCTGTCCCGGTGGCTACACGCAAGGTTCCTATTGGAGCTGCGCGCAGGTCTGTGGACTTGGGTGGGGGAACTTCGAGCGCTTCTACTGCACCAACGGGGTGGACTACTACGAGACGGGCACGGGCCCCGTGCGCTGCGGCGACTGCTTCTGACCCGGGGGGCCTCCCGACTCCGGCGCCCGGCTGGCGAAGGACCTCCGCCAGCCGGAGCCGGACTGACAGTCCCCAGGGCTCGCCGCCAGCCGCCGTCGCCCGAACCCCACGGGCGACGACGGCGTCCGTTGGGCGCGTCGCTACTCGAACAGGGAGAGCTGCCCCAGTGAGCGCAGCTGGCCCGTCGTCTCCCTCGGGGTGGCGCGCACGCGGACTTGCGACACGGGAGTCGTGCCCGTGAGGTCCACCTCCATGAAGGGCCGCACGCCGGCACCGGCGAGCAGGTTGGCCAGGGGCAGCCACTGGGCGCCGTCGGCGCTCCCCTCCAGCACCAGCTCCGTCATGACACCCGACGCCTCGAAGTTGCGAAGCACCGCCTTGCGCGGCACCGCGGAGCGCGAGAGCTGCACGGAGACCTCTCGGACTCCCGACTGGAAGAGCACGAGCCCATCGAGGTCACCGTTGGTGATGCGGCAGGGCGTGTCGGAGCTCACGTAGGTGCACGCCGCGCCACGGCTCACCGGGACGAGGGCCCGACGGGGCACGGCGACGTCATCACTGGAGTAGGAGAGGCCGACCGTCACGTCCCCCACCTTCGCCTGCCGGTCCACGCTGACGAACGCCTTGAGTCCCTGCGCGTCCTCGAGGACGTAGTCACTGAGCCGCACGGGCGAGGAGGCCGGGGTCACCTTCCAGGCCACCTCGATGCTCGAAGGGCCGACAGACAGCACGTGCTCATCATTCCCGGCGCCGTGGGTGGCGGACAGGGACCTGAAGCCCACGCTCACCCCCTGCGCCTCCTCGGTGGCCGTCAGCGCGCCGTTCCACTCCTGGAAGGTGGGCAGCGCCACCTTCGACTCCTGGATGAGGAAGTAGGCGGAGAGGCTCCTTCCCTGGGGCTGCATGGGCGAGCGGGCGACGAAGCAGCGCGCGATGCTCCCGGTGCGGGTGTCGGCCCCCAGCAGGTCGAGCTCGAAGGTGCCATCGGCGCGAGTCTTGACCGACTTCCAGCTCGCCGTGAAGGCCGCGAATGCGCACGAGGAGTTCTCGCTGCGGTAGAGCTTCAACTGCGCTTCCGGGAGCGGCGCGCCCGCCTCATCAATGAGTCTGCCGCTCAGGACGATGTCCTGCCCGCTCTCCACCTTGCTCTCGGTACAGCCGCCGACCATCGCCAGTACACCCACCGCCAACGTGCGCATCCATCGCATGGGAACCTCCCCCTTCAGTGAGCCGGGCCGGCAGTGCAAAATCGGTGCACCGCCCCGCCCCCTCTGAGGCTGGCCACCCGGGTGCGCCAGAAGATGACGGGGTCGTCATGGCGCGGCCTCTACGCGGGTGCCACCGCCGCTTCGCGGTGCCGATGACGCGGCCATGAGTCAAGCCCGGAGCGTACCCCCGGCGGGGGAGGGACAGCCTTCGCGCTCGCGCCTATTGATTGGCGGACCACCCTCAGGGCCCCGCAAGGCGGCCCGCCCCGCCAGGAAGGACGCACTCGCCGATGAACTTCAGCGCACACGCATGGGTCCTCAGGGAAAGGGTCATCGAGGCGCTCAACAGCTCCTTGTCCCTCCCCAAGGCCCTCGAGGCCGCTCGGGGCCCCCTCCTCGAGTTCACCCCCGCCGACTACATGGGCCTGTGCCTCATCACGCTCGGCACCACCGTCGACTTCCAATGGCTCGTCCCCGGCCACCGCCTCGCCCTCCTGGATGAGTATCCCAAGTGGGTCGACCACGACTTCGTGCGGCCCCCCATCTTCGCGCGGCCCAACGAGGTCCTCCGGGATTCGGACATGCTCACCCGCCGGGAGCTGGAGCACAGCGCGCTGTACCAGCGCAGCCGCGAGTTGGATTTGAGCCTGGAGCACGTCATGGCCGTCCTGCTCCCCGCGAACGCCAACCTGCTCGGGGCCTTCACCCTCTATCGGGACCGACGACTCGCCTTCTCGGAGGAGGACGCCGCCCGCTTGTCGAGCCTCACGCGCCACCTGCTGAACGCGATACGCAACTGCCGCGACATGCAGGTGGCCACGTCCAGCGCGAACCTGCTGGAGGAGCTCTACAGCCATCCCGACTCCGCCTACCTCATCGCGGCGCCTCCCACGCGCGAGGTGCTGCGCTCGCCACGCGCCGCCGCGATGCTGGAGCGGTGGTACACCCGCTCGGAGCTGCACTCCTCGGGAATCCCCGCCGTCCTCATGGAACGACTGACGGCGTTGACCCGCATGGACGCGGATGCGCGACTCCAGAACAACGTCTGGGTCTCCCTCCACGCCGATGACTACCGGGTCGTCCGCTTCATCGAGCTGCCCGAAGCCGAGGGACCTCGCCAGTGGGCCCTCGTCCTGCACGAGATTCCCCTGTCGATTCCCCTCCCCGAGGGGATGAAGAAGGAGCTCACCCGCCGCGAAATCGAAGTCGCCATGGGCCTGCTCAGGAACTGGTCCAACGAGCAGATCTCCGGCGAGCTCGTCATCACGGTGCAGACCGTCAAGACGCACGTGCGGTCCATCTTCGAGAAACTCGGCGTCGACAGCCGCGCGGATCTCCTCTACCAGGCCGCGCACCTCAACAAGCCTGTCTGACTCGCGCCATCGGGGCCGTGCGTGTCGGCACACCACCACGGGCGCCTGACTAGAACCGGGGCAGCTCGAGCAGGTTGTCGGTCAGGATGCCGTTCGCCTTGGCCCGCAGGTGGGGCCGCGCGGCATCCACCACGGCCACCTTCACGTCCGTGGACCAGACGCGCACCCGTGCATCTCCGCCGGCCTGGACCCACCGGACCAGCTCCGCGTGGCTGCTCTCGCCCGTCCCAGCCTCTTCCCTCCAGCGAAGGCGTGAGATGTGCTCGTGAAGCGCACCGCCCTCGAGCTGGATTTCGGTGATGTAGCGCATGAAGTCGCCTCCCAGTCCAGATGCCACGATTGGAATGGGAGGATTGCCTCACGCGGACAACCCCGTCTCTACCACCCGGGAGGTATAACGACCGGCGTCACACCCCCAGGTCAATCACTTGCAGCGACAAGACACCGCCAGGGGCCTCATGCAAGGCTCCTGGCGGCGCAAGGCTCGAACTACTGCATGATCGTGACGATCTGCGCGTAGCACGTCGTCGGGTTGATGAAGGAGTTGACCGCGTCGAGCGTGCAGATCGCACCGCCGATGGTGCCGAAGAACACCTGCGCCGTGCAGCTCCCGGCGGTGTCGGTGACCACCGCCTGCCAGATACACGTCTTCCCGGCTCCCGGATTCGCCGCGTTGGACGTCCAGTAGTACTGCTGGGTGACCGTCGGCGCGGGGGCGGGAGCGGCGACCTGGTACCCACACAAGCTGCCCAGGGCCGGGGGGCAGGGGTAGGGATTGTAGACGCCGTTCAGCGTACCCGTGAGGACCTGGATGCCCAGGCTGAGGGTGAGGCCGGTGTTGTTGAAGACGAGCAGATCTTCGTTCGCCGCCGCGACGGAATTGCCACCGGCACCTTCGCGCACGGGGACCTGAACACCCTCGGGGCGGAGGCTGACGTACTCGGTACGCTCGGCGAGCAGGTCAGGGAACCCGTGCTCCACCTGTCCGGCGAGGGCGATGGACGGGATGAGAGACAGCAGCGAGCCAGCCAGGAAGCGCTTCACGTTCCTCGTCATGGACTTCTCCTGTGTTGTTTGTGCGGGGTGGCCGAAGCCAATGCCTTACTAGCACCGCTCTTGATTCAATTACAAATCAAAACAAGCAACTCCAGTATGCGTGAAGCTTTGTGCCCCGAACGTGTCACTTCATGTTTTCAAATGTCAAACTAAGGGGTTCCCACGGGGCGGCAAAGACATACGTCGCGACAATCAAAGAGACAAGTGGGCTGACCCCATCGGAGTTCCCTGATGTCGAAGCCGCCCCGGGCGGAGGAGAACAGCAGGCTCAAGAAGCTGCCGGCGGAGCGGAAACGGGTCCACGCGCCAGCGGCGGGAAAGCTCCGCGAGAAATATCGAGCGTCACCGCCCGGAGGCCACCCACGGGGCGGCTCACTCCAGGAGCGCCAGGGGGAGAGACTCGCGAGTGGCGAGTCCCTCGACCGCGCTGGCGCTCGAACTCGCGCTACTTCTTCGCGCCCCGCCCCTTCACCAGCTTCTGGCCCAGGGTGAAGAGCAGCACCGTCACGGCGCCCGCGCCCAGCCCCACCGCCGCGTTGAGCAGCATGGGGGCAAGCCCGCCCAGGATGCTTCCCACGCCCGGCACGCCCGCGGCCCACTTCGTGAGGGACTCCTCCGCGTGATGCAGGCTGGAGACGCCGTGCACGAGGATGCCGCCGCCCACCAGGAACATGGCCGCCGTCCCCGCCACGGAGAGGAACTTCATCAGCCACGGTGCCGAGCGGAGGATGCCCGCGCCCAGGCTTCGCTGGAAGGACCCGGCCTGACGGCTGAGATACAGCCCCGCGTCGTCCAGCTTCACGATGCCCGCCACGAGCCCGTACACGCCCACCGTCATGATGAGGGCGATTCCCACCAGGACCGAGACGCGGGTGGCGAAGCCCACCGTCGCCACGGTGCCCAATGTAATCGCGATGATTTCCGCGGAGAGGATGAAGTCGGTGCGCACCGCGCCCTTGATCTTGTCCTTCTCCAACGCCACCAGGTCCACGTTCGGGTTCGCCACCGCCTCGCGCAGCTCCTCGCGGTGCGCGTTGTCCTCCTCCTCGCCGTGCAGGAACTTGTGAGCGAGCTTCTCGAACCCCTCGAAGCAGAGGAAGGCGCCGCCCACCATCAGCAGCGGAGTCACCAGCCAGGGCGCCAGCGCGCTGATGGCCAGCGCCGCGGGGACGAGGATGGCCTTGTTGACCAGTGAGCCCTTCGCCACCGCCCACACCACCGGCAGCTCGCGGTCCGCGTTGACGCCCGTCACCTGCTGCGCGTTGAGCGCCAGGTCGTCTCCGAGCACGCCCGCCGTCTTCTTCGCCGCCACCTTCGTCAGGATGGAGACGTCATCCAGGATGGTCGCGATGTCGTCGAGGAGCGCAATCAGGCTGCTGCCTGCCATGGAGGTCTTTCCGGCTGGAGGGGTGGGACGTCGTCGCCTTGCGGCCCGCCCGAATTAGCACAGGGGGAAGGGCGGGGCACGGCTTCGCTGCATGCCCGCCCCCTCCAGCACGTCCAGTGTCAGAAGAACCGGAAGGCCCCTCCTCGCCAGCCTGGCCGCGCCACGTCTTTCCCGGGGCGGCCAGCCCCACCCCCTGGCGGGTCGTCCGTGCCGATTCAGAAGGCGGCCGCGCCCGCGGTGGCGACGGCATGGTCCTGGTCGCCGGAGCCACCGCTGACGCCGACGGCGCCCACGACCTTCCCGTTCTTCTTCAGCGGGACACCGCCCGCGAAGATCATCACCTGCCCGTGGTTGGACGCGTGGATGCCGTAGAACGGACCTCCCGGCTGGGAGGCCTTCGCCAGGTCCTGCGTGGAGATGTCGAAGGCGCGCGACGTGAAGGCCTTCTTGATGGAGATGTCGATGCTGCCCAGCCACGCCCCGTCCATGCGCACGTGAGCGACCAGGTTGCCGCCCTCGTCCGCGACGGCGATGTTCATGGGCTGGCCCAGCTCCTGGGCCTTCTTCTCTGCTGCGGCGATGATGCGACGCGCGTCTTCCAGACGGACCATGACAACTCCTGTGTGGGGTTGGAGGCGCGCACGACGCCTCCGTCGCCAATGGAAGACAAGAGGTCGACGGGAGGTTGTTCCGCCAGGTGACGGTTGTCCCGCCGCCGGTCCTCGGAGGCCCTCGCCCACCGCGGGCGGGAGACATCAAATCCGCCGCGCGTTGTAGTCCGCGGCCTACAGGTCGGGGTGGGGCATACCTCGCCCTTTCGCGCCTTTGCGCGCAGGCCCGGACCTTGCCCCTGGGGACGTCAAGAGTTCCCCCCTCCCTGGAGCCCCTCAAGGTGGTGGACCTCGGCATCTCCAAGATGAACCTGCCGGAGGGAGAGCAGCTCACCGCGACGGGCGCCATCCTGGGCGCCACGGACTACATGGCGCCGGAGAGAGCGGTGTTCGTCGGGGTCGGACTCGACGTGCGATGGTATTCGGTGGGTCGAGCGCGAGAAGGAGGGCACTTGCACGAAAGACACGGAGTGTTCGCTCGGGTATCGCTGCGTGAAGACCGAGCCCATCAGAGGTAAAGACTCCCCAGGGAGTGCCGGGCCGTGAAGGCGCTGGGAGAGGCCTGTGAGCCGGGCGCCGGGCCATCTCGAGCCTTGTGGCAAGCGCCCTGGCGTGGGGGAGTAAGTCGACTGTCTGGAGTCCCGGTGCGACGGCTCCGTGTGTCAGGACCCCGTCCTCACAGAAGGAGTGTGCGGGGAGAGCAGGGACTGCGGTCCAACCAGGACCTGCTGGGACCACGAGTGCATCAACCCGTGGTGTGGTGGTTGAGCCCCGGCTGGGTGATTGAGCAGCACAGCCCTGGTTGCTATACCCGCCCCCGGCCTTCGTGAGCAGACACGACGCCCGCAGGAGCCAGCCGGATGGGAACAGCCGAATCAGCAGATGAGTGAGCCGCGGCGACACGTCAACCGTTGCCGCGGCCCTCTGCACCAGCTCATCCCGGTACCCGTGGAGAGGCAGAGCGCCGCCAGATGTTCCTCATTTGTGCGGATGCAATCGTGCCTGACTACAAAACCCTGTCGTGGAAGCACTCCGTGCCAGCAGCGCTGTGGCTGATGGCCCCCTTCGATCTCCTGGCCTCGTTGGCCATGGACATCTACCTGCCCGTGGTTCCGGCGATGACCGGAATCCTCGACACCTCCCCCGCCGTCATCCAGCTCACGCTGAGCCTCTACATGGCCGTGCTCGGGCTCGGGCAGATGGTGTTCGGCCCGGTGTCGGACCGCATCGGCCGGCGTCGAGTCCTCCTCGGAGGCGCGCTGTTGTTCGCGACCGCCTCGTTCCTGCTCGCGGGCACCTCCGATGCCGCGACGTTCGTCGGCCTCCGGCTCCTGCAGGCCATGGGAGCATCCGCGGCCCTCGTCGCCACGTTCGCGACCGTCCGTGATGTCTATGCGGACCGGCCCGAAAGCACGGTCATCTACAGCCTGTTCAGCGCCATGCTGGCCTTCGTCCCCGCGCTCGGGCCCATCGCCGGGGCCCTGCTCGCGAAGCACCTCGGATGGAGAGCCATCTTCGTCACGCTCGGCATCCTGGCGACGGCGGCACTGCTGAATGCCTGGCCGAGATGGCACGAGACGCGCCCATCCGGCGGGGCATACCAGCGCGTGGCGTTCCAGCCCATCCTGCGCAGCGCCGCGTTCTGGACGTACACCCTGGGCTTCAGCGCGGCCATGGGCTCGTTCTTCGTCTTCTTCTCCACGGCGCCCCGGGTCCTCATCGGGCAGGCCGGCTTCTCCGAGCTCGGCTTCAGCCTGGCCTTCGCCACCGCCGCGCTCGCGATGATTCTCACGACACGCTTCGCGAAGCGCTTCGTGGCCTCCTGGGGACTCGCGGGAAGCCTCACCCGGGGCATGCTCCTGTTGTTGCTCGGCGCGGTGTTGCTGGCCGCCGGGCAGCGCCTCGCGCCGCCGTCACTCTGGACCTTCGTCGCGCCGATGTGGGTCATCGCGGCCGGTATCGTGTTCGCCGCCTCCGTCACCGCCAATGGCGCGCTCCAGGCCTTCGGCGCCATGGCGGGAACAGCGGTCGCGCTCTACTTCTGCATCCAGGGCCCCATCGTCGGCGTCCTCGGTACGCTGATGGTCGTCACGCTCGATGGTGACACCGCGTGGCCCCTCGTGGGTTACGCCTCGCTCATGGCCGTGGTGACGTTGACCTCCTTGCGGTACCTCCAACGCCGTCAACACGTCGCGGAGGACCCCGTGTCGGTGAAGAGGCCCGACGCCACCTAGGCCCGGACAGCTCCTGCTCGTCGAGAATCTCCGCGCCGCGAGGGCACACTCTCGCGGCGCGGCTCACCCTCCCCCTCGCCGGATGACCGCGGGAGTCAGCCCCGTGAGCCGGCGGAAGACGGTGGTGAAGTGGCTCTGTGAGCTGAAGCCAACCTCCAGCGCGATGTCGCCCAAGGAGCGGGACGTGCGGCTCAACAACTCACGCGCGCGCTCCACCCGCCGCTGCTGCACGAAGGCGTGCGGCGTCATCCCCATGGACTGACGAAAGGCCCGGGTGAAATAGAAGACGCTCAGCCCCGAGCGCTGGGCCAATTCCTCCACGCGAATCTTCCGGGCAAGGTGGGCCTCGATGAAGAGCTGCACGCGGTGGAGCGCGGCGGCGGAGAGACCGCCACGCCGTCGCGCCGCCCTCGAACCGCCTGGCGTCTGGAGCAGCTTCGCCAGCCTGGAGGCATGGCGGTCCTGGGCCTCCCGGGCCGCGGTCAGGAAGCTGGCGATGACCTTCAGGTCCGCATCCGACAGGGAGGACATCAACTGGAAGCCCTCCATGCGCAGCGGCCCCCAGAGGGTCTCAATCCACTCGCGCGCATGTCCCGTGAGCGCCAGCCGCCTGCCACCACCAGCGGCCTCTCGCCGGACATAGCCGGCGAGCTCCAGCCGGGCCACATCGGTGCCTCGCGCGACGGCGCTCAATGGCGTGGGACCTCCGAAGTGCAACTGCGCCAGGCACGCCAGCTCCGCGCGGCCGAGCGCGAGCACCTCCCCGACGGCCGCGTCGAACTCCGCGGAGGCATCCTGGAAGCGGACGATGTCGGTGCCAATCTGCTCGAGGAGGGAGTGTCGGGGGTCCATGGGGAACACCGCAGGATTCAGAAAAACAGCACAAGGGCGCGAAAGACGCTCGCGCGCCACGGGACGCATCCTGCCCGCATGATGAACCTGAAGCCGTCGGCGGCGGAAATCTTCCTGTGGCTCTTCGTGCTCAACCTGGGCGTCTCGTTCGGCGCGGGGCTCTACGAGCACCGCATCGTGCTTCCCAGATGGCTCGCCACCACGGACGCACACGGGTTCGCGGAGGCGGCGCGACAGGACGACGTGGGGCGGCGCTTCTGGGCCTTCGTCAGCACCGGGCCGCTGACGCTGCTCACCCTGGCGAGTCTCTACTTCGCCACGCGCGCCACGGGGCCGCTGCGCTTCTGGTGGCTTCTGGCCGCCCTGGTCGCGCTCGTGGACAGGCTCTTCACCTTCTCGTACTTCATCCCCACCATGGTGAAACTGATGCAGGCGCCCGACAACCCGTCGTCCGTGGAGAGCGCGCTGCTCTGGGCGCGGCTGAACCACCTGCGCCACCTCCTCGTCGCGGGTGCCTGGTTCGCCTCTCTACAGGCCTTGTCGTGGCTCCGGGTGAATCAAGGCCACTGACCGCCATCGGCATGAACGCGGGGATGGCGTCAGAACGCGACGCCGACCGCTATCTCCAATTGCCCGCGTCGCACCAGGGCGCGCAGCGCGTGATACCGGTCTTCAATCCAGCGCATGGGAAGGTGTCCTCACTCTCAAGCGCCCTGCGTCGCGGGCTGTGCGTGGAGCACCTTGGACACGGCCTGCGTCAGCCGCTCCCAGGAGGAGGACTCCTCCTTGAGCTGCCGCCGTCCCTCCGCCGTCAGCGTGTAGAACTTCGCGCGGCGGTTGTTCTCCGACACACCCCAGTCCGCCTTCACCCAACCCCGCCGCGTCATCCGGTGCAGCGCCGGGTACAGCGAGCCCTCCTCCACGCACAGCGCGTCATCCGTCGTGCGCTGGAGCCAGCCCGCCACCGCGTAGCCGTGCATGGGCCCGCCCGTGAGCGTCTTGAGGACCAGCATGTCCAGCGTCCCCTGCAGCAAGTCGACTTGCATCGGCTCCCCTAGAGTGTCTAGGGGACGGTACCGGCGACTCCCCTAGAACGGCAAGGGGAGCGGCGTCAGGGGGCCACGCCGGAAAAAATAAATCCCGTGTCGATCTCCCAAAAACCCGTTCGTCGTGAGGTTGAAGGCGACGTTCACCTGTTCCAACCTGCGAAGGAGACACACCATGGGCACCAAGATCTTCGTCAACCTCCCCGTCGAGTCACTCGAGCGCTCGGTCGGTTTCTTCACGAAGCTGGGCTACACGTTCAACCCCCAGTTCACCGACGCCAACGCGACGTGCATGGTCATCAACGAGCACATCTACGCGATGCTGTTGGTGAAGCCCTTCTTCAAGAGCTTCATCAAGAAGGAGATCTCCGATGCCACGAAGTCGACCGAGGTCATCATCGCGCTGACGGTGGACAGCCGCGCGGCCGTCGACGCGCTGATGGAGAAGGCGCTCGCTGCGGGCGCGAAGGAGTCCAAGGAGAAGATGGACCAGGGCTTCATGTACCAGCGCAGCTTCGAGGACCTGGACGGCCACCAGTGGGAGAGCTTCTGGATGGACCCCGCCGCCGTCGCGCCGCCGCAGTAGCCCGCATGCGGACTCGCCCCGAAGCGAGGAGTTTCGGGGCGGAAGGCTATTGCGAGAAGGTCTCGATGGCGCGCAGCAGCGACTCCGGCTGGACGGGCTTCGGCAGATAGCCCGACGCGCCACTCCGGGTCAGCTTCACGGCGGTGGCCGCATCCGAGGAGATGACCAGGAGCGGAATCGAGGAGAGCTCGGGGTCCCCGCGACAGGCGTCGTGGAACGCCTCGCCGTCCATGACGGGCATCCGGATGTCCAGGAGGATGAGACCGGGGCGCAGTCCGCGCTGAAGGTGCTCGAGCGCCTCCTGGCCATTCGACGCGGGCACCACCTGGTAGCCCCTGCCCTCCAGAATCTCCGCGATGCCGAGCCGCACCTCCTCCTCGTCCTCGACGACCATCACCAGCGTCGAACCGGCGCTCCCACGCACGGTGGATGCGAGCGCGGGTCCACGCTCCGCGTTCCGCGCGGGAGCCTCTTCACTCGCACGCTGACCCGTCACCGACCGGGGGAGCACCACCGTGAAGGTCGTCCCCTCCGCCACGGAGGAGCGCACGGCCACCGTGCCACCGTGGCTTCGAACAATCTGCTCGACGATGTAGAGCCCGAGTCCCAGGCCTCCGCCCACCGCGCGCTGCCGCGCGTGCTGTCCCTGCCTGAAGGGATTGAACAGCACCGGCACCAGGTCCTCGGGTATCGCGGCCCCCTGGTTGTGCACGGCGAGGACGACCTCGCCGCTGTCCGCCTGGAGGGTGACGCGGACGGGCGCTCGCTCCGCCCCATACTGCAGGGCGTTGTTGACGAGGTTGGTCGCCACCTGCGTGAGCCGGCCAGGGTCCCAATCCCCCAGGACCGCGTCCGCCTCCGCCACGAACTGAATCTCCCGGCCGGGATTGGACAGGCCCATGTCCTCGAGGGCCTCCTTGAGGTGCGCCAGCAGGTCGATGCGCTGCCGGGACACGGGCAGGTGCCTCGTCACGCGCGCATGCGTGACATCCAGGAGGTCGTTGATGATGCGATTGGCCCGCTCCGCGCTGCGGAGGGCCCGCTCGATGGTCTTCGCCCGCTTGGGGTCCTCCGTCTTGCGCAGGAGCTGGGAGGTCACGGTGGTGATGACCGTGAGCGGACTGCGCAGGTCGTGGCTGACGACGCCCACGAGGATCTGCTGGAAGTCATGGGCCGCGACGAGCTCCCGGGTCCGCTGCGCGTCCTCGTCGCGCAGCTTTATCATCGTCAGGTAGGCGCCGAGCTGCGCCGCGATGACCGAGAGCAGTCGAAGATGTTGCACGTCGTAGGCGATGTTCGCCGACGGCTCCATCCGCACCAGGCCGATGACTTCATCCAGCCCCATCAACGGCAAGGTCAGGTGCGGATGCTCATCGGACGAGCGTCCAATCTCGTCGGAGTGGGCGATGAGACGGAAGAGCCGGGTGAGGGTCGACAGCAGCGCGGTGCGCTCCGCGGCGGGCAGCTCGGGGACGACGAACAGCGTGTACGGAGTGCCCGCGAACGCCCTCAGGAGCGATACCCGCCGATAGGGGAGCAGTTCCCGCGTCAGCTCCAGCGTGCGTTGGACCCGCTCCTCGGCCCCGTCGGCCGATTCGAGCGTGCGCGCGATTTCGGAGAGGGTCCGCGCGATGCGACCCAGCTCGGCCTCGTACTCGGCGCTCATGGAGTATCCCTCGACTCCCGGGTGGGAAGGCCAGTCAGCACACCTCGCAGGTCCCTGAAGCGCCCTTCAATCACCTTCAAGCCGTCGGCCCCCACCGTCATCGAGCGAAGCTCGGAGTTGTGCTTGATGCCGCGGGCCTTGAGCACCGAGATGGCCCGCTCCAGCTTGTTGCCTATCTCCACGTAGCGCAGTTGGATGAGGTTGTCGGCGATGAAGGAGACGCCATGGCCGGAGATGGTGGCGGTGCCCAGCAGTTGCTCGGACTCGACGGTCATCAGGAGCGTGACGCCCGCTGCGCGCATGTGCTTGGCGATGGCGTAGACCATCTCCTTGTAGCGACGGTCCGAGGGCACTCCCAGGGACATGGTGGTCAGGCTGTCGAACACCGCGCGGGTGGCCCCCAGCTCGCGCACCTCCTTGCGAGCCTCATAGAGGAAGCGGTCCGTCGACAGCTCCACGGGTGACGTGTACCGGATGACCAGCTTGCCTTGCGCCTCGAACGAGGCCAGGTCCCATCCCACGCTGCGCGCAATCGAGCGGAGCTGGTCGGGGGACTCCTCCAGGGTGAAGAGGACGCCCTTCTCGCCCTTGCGGGCTCCCTCCAGGAGGAACTGGAGACTGAGCAGCGTCTTTCCGCTCCCCGTTCCACCCTGCACCACCGTCGCGCTTCCGCCCGGCAGCCCCCCTCCGAGCAGGTCATCCAGGCCCTCGACGCCCATGGTCGCGCGCACTCCCGCGTCCGCGCTGGCATGCACCTGGGTGTCCTCGGGGGTGCTCACGCGCGGGTAGAACGAGACGCCCGCCTTGCTGATGTCGAAGAAGTGCCGGCCCGACGTGTAGCCCGCGCCGCGCAGCTTGAGGACCTCCATCTCGCGCACCGAGGTGAGCTCCTGTCGCTCACTGCCCAGCCGGATGATGCCATCCGCCACCGCGAACTCGGCGAAGACGGGGAACTCGTCCCGGGTGTATTCGCCGGCGAGCAGCGTCGTCGCGCCCCAGCTCGCCGTCTGGACCGCGAGGTCATAGATGAAGGGACGCGCCCCGACGCCCTGGTGCTGGAGCAGTTCGCCAATGGCGCGGAAGCTGTCGATGGCCACGAAGTCCGGCTCATGCTTCTCGACGCGCGCCTCTATCTCCGCGAGCGTCCGCTCCGCCCCCTCGCGCACGCACCCGCCGAGGTCGACGAAGATGACCTGCTTGTCCAGCAGCTCGACGTCGAAGAAGTCGAACAACTGCATGTAGCGGATGACCTTGAGGGCCGGCTCGGAGAGCGTCGTGAAGTAGAGGCACTTCTTTCCCTGCCGCGCCGCGTGGAACAGCATCTGGAGCGTCAGCACCGTCTTCCCGGAGCCTGGCTCACCGGCGATGACCACCATGGAGCGGGCGGGAATCCCGCCTCCGAGAATCCGGTCCAGCGCCACATCACCCGTGGTCTCGAACTCGAGAGAGGTCTTCTTGGCAATCATGACGCATCCTCTGGAGGAAACAGACGGCAGCGCTCGACTTCGGGAATCCCGCGGAGCCTGCGGACGACCACTGGACCCGTCAGCTCCTGCAGGAGCGGTTGCAGCTCACGGGCGACGGCGCGCAGGCCGTCCAACGTTCCGATGGTGCCGTCCCGCCACTCGGGGGGAAGGATCAGGCGGTACTCGAAGCGCTCCCGGCTGACGGAGATGCCTTGGAGTTCGGGCGCGTTTTGCGCGGCGAGCTTCAGGCTGCGGCGGATGAGGGTCGCCGTGGCCGGGGTCCCCAGGAGGTCGACCAGCGACCCCCAGATGACCTCGAACAGCACCGCGGCCTCACAGCCGGGCGGCGGGACTGTCTCGGTCCCCTGAGGCCGCTCGTTCTTCACATTCACGCGCCATCCTTTGCGGGCCCGGACGAGCAGCCCCATGCCACAATCCGCTGTCTAGCTTCGGGGGCCTCGCCTCACTGCCACTCGGGTGACGTGAACGCGCGCGTCACGTCTCGCTCGACTGCCCGGCGGATGGAGCACCGCGGCGGCGCTCTTCGGCGAGGCGCTCGACGTCCCTCCGGCGCACCAGCCGACGACCACTCATGGTGCGCAGCGCGGGCAGGCGGCCCTTGTCGCAGAGCACGCGCACCGTGTCGGGCGAAAGACCCAGGACGTGCCCGGCTTCCGTCGGCGTCAAGAGTTCCTCGGGGTCGCGATTCGACGACAAGCTGCCTCCCGCTCACGGAGCGAAGATCCAGGTTCCTGGATGCCGGGAGGAGTTAGGCACTGAACGCCCATCCGGCAAGGGTGGGCGTGGATCTTCGTGGCCCCGAAGGGCCCCGCCACGACTCAGCCGACGGGCACGCCGGGCATGTCGCGAACGACCTTCTCCAGCTCCCCGCGGGCCACCGACTCCGGGGTCCACACCAGCGCCGCATCGCGTAAACGCCGTGCGAGGCCGCTCTCCCACTGGGCGACCTTGCCGAGTGTCCACGAGCGGTCGCGGATCCGCTCCGCGCGCGGACGACGGAGGTCTTCGTAGCGGGCCAGCGCCGCATCCGAGGGGCCCATCGTCGCCAGGAGCTGCGCGAGCGCGGCGGCGTCCTCGATGGCGAGCCCCGCCCCCTGCCCCAGGTTGGGCGTCACGGCAT
Organism: Myxococcus sp. AM011; assembly: GCF_013372595.1. NCBI lineage: Bacteria > Pseudomonadati > Myxococcota > Myxococcia > Myxococcales > Myxococcaceae > Myxococcus > Myxococcus sp. AM011. The sequence continues at coordinate 6,242 of NZ_JABXEM010000123.1, read as the reverse complement.
GCGCGGCGTCGCCCAGGAGGACGACTCGAGGCCTCCACCAACGCGGCGCGGAGCAATCCTCGATGTCGTTGTGCAGCACGCCGTCCATGTGCTCGAGCGCCGCCAGCGCGGAGCGGGCCGGGTCCGCGAACCCCGCATAGGTGGCCCGGAGGCCGGCGAGGTCCGTCCACGGTGGAGGCGCGCGACGCGGGGCGTTGAGCGTGAGGAAGACGTACGATTTCCCCTCCCCCAGCGGCACCACGCCCACGCGCCTGCCTCGGCCCCACATCTCCACCACGGCGTCCTCGAAGTGGCCGTCGACCACGAAGCGCCAGCACGTGTAGCCGGAGTAGCGCGAGGACACCTCGGTCCCACAGACCTGGCTCCTCACTGCGGAGCGGATGCCATCCGCGCCGACCACGACGTCGTAGCGGCCCGTCGTGCCGTCGGAGAACGCGACGTCCACGCCGTCAGCGCCGCGCTCCACGCTCGAGAGCGTCACACCGAGCCGGGGCGCGGGTGACGCGGCACGCAGGACGCGAAGCAGGCAGTCGCGGTGAATCGCCGTCGCCGGGAGCGGCAGGTCCGGCATCGCGTACGCCGTCTGTTGGAGGACGCGCCCTGAAGCATCGGTGATTCGGGCCAGGCCCACCGGGTGCCCGGCGGCGACGACGGCCTCGTGCAACGCAAGGCCCTTCATCACCGACATCACATTGGGGCCAAGCACGATGCCCGCGCCCTCATCACCATAGGCAGGCCGCCGTTCGATGATGTCGGCCTCCACGTCGCGACGCGCCAGGGCCGCGCCCAGCGCGAGCCCACCGATTCCACCGCCGACAATCAGGACCTTCATGACGACCTCCTGGAGCCCACTCCAACCAGCACCATGGCCAGCGTGCGGCGCAGGTCGTCTCGTGCTTCGTCCGCCGTCGAGTCCGTCAGCGGCGAGAGCATGCGGACGACGGCCGCGTAATAGACGGAGAAGGCGAGCCCCGCCGCCAGCTCGCCCTCCACCTCCGCGCGCAGCTCTCCCTTCACCTTCGCCTCGTCGACAATCCGCGCCAACGCGCCGAGCAGCCGCGCCAGCGCGGGACGGTGCAGCGCCTCCGCGGCGCCCGTGAGCCAGGGCAGCTCCTTCACCACCGCGCGGGCCAGCTCCGGCTGCGAGGCGTAGTGCTCCAGGAGCGGCGAGAACAGGTGCATGCACCGGTCCACGAACACCCCCTCCGGCAAGGAGGACACGGCCTCCTCCACGAGCGGCATCGCCTCCGAGCGCCACAGCTCGTGAAGGAGCGCGTCCTTCGTCTCGCCGTACACCAGCACCGTGCCCGTCGCGACGCCCGCCTCCTCGGCGATGGCCCGCACCGTCGTGCCCGCATAGCCGCGCTCCACGAACAGCCGCTTCGCCGCCGCGCGGATCCGCTCCCACTTCTCGCTCTTCGCTCGCTCGCGCAGGGACATATTGAACACGTTCAAAATTGAACGCGTTCATAGCGACGACGCACCCCGACGTCAATTTCGACGGGTTAATTCCGGGATTAACGGACTCACCCGGGTAGGCTCCGACCTCATTCGCTCCTTTTAAATCTCAATGATTTCAATGGCTTGCCGCGCAGACCACGCCCTCTTCGCTTTATCCGAGAGGACGACATGCCCGAAGCAACTCGCGCCGGGTGATCGCGATAATCCAGGCAAGTTCCATCCCGATTTATTCGTGAGGCCCCCCATGGGTTTCGACATCCGCAAGACGCTCAACACCGCCCGCGCCACCGTTCAGAAGACCGTTCAGGACGTCCAGAAGACGGTTCAGGAGAACAAGGAGCTCATCAAGGGCGGCACGGCGATCGCGACCCAGAGCGCGAAGGCCTTCGGCTTCGGCAAGGACGCCTTCCAGCAGATCAAGAACATCAAGCAGGGCGCGGAGGGCCTGCTGACGGGCAAGAACCTCGACTTCGTCAGCAACCCCACCTACGCCAAGGGCGAGTTCAAGGGCCTGACCAAGCTGGGCGCGGGCATGAAGTCCTTCGCGCGCTACGCGGGCATCCCCGGCGCGGTCATGGCCGGCGCCACGGCGGTCAAGGACATCCGCCAGGCCATCCGCACCGGTAGCAAGGACGACATCATCTCCGCCACGCGGTCCACCCTCGACGCGGCCAAGTCCGGCATCACCGCGGCGACGGGCGGCATCCTCGGCGGCAAGGTGATGGGCGGCGTGCTCGGCGGCACCGTCTTCAAGGACAAGCTGGAGGCCGGCAAGAAGGCGGTCGACGCGTTCAAGAAGACGCTCCCCAACGCCAGCGACGACGTGCTCAAGGCCGTCAAGAACGTCGCCACCAAGGGCGTCTTCGAGGGCGCCACGGCGAAGGCCATCACCAAGGGCGCCAAGGAAGCCGCGCTCGACGTGGCGAAGAAGACGGGCGGCACCATCGCCCAGAACATCATGGGCACCGGCACGCGCCAGGCCGCCAAGGCCGCGCTGACCAAGGTGGGCACGGAGGTCGGCGAGGCCGCCCTGAAGCAGGGCGCGAAGGCCGCTGGCACCACCGCCGCCAAGGCGCTGGGCCGCTTCGCTCCGGGCGTCAACGTGGCCATCGCGGCCATCGACGTGGCCAACGCGGGCGCGACGCTGATGGACAAGAACGCGAGCACGGGCAAGAAGGTGACGTCGGTCATCACCGCCGTGGGCTCCATCGCCGCGGCCACCAACATCCCGATTGTCAGCCAGGTCGGCGCCGCCATCTCCACGGTGTCCAGCATCGTGGGCGCCTTCTTCTAAACAGCGACCCCTCCCATCGGGGTTTGTCAGAGCGGCTCGGCTGGACTATGCCCTGGTCCATGCCGAGCCGTCGCTTTTCCCCCCATTGGCGCGGGCGCTGGCACGCCTATCTCCCGGGAGCATTCGTGAGCAGCAAGCAAGGGACTCGAGGATCAGGTCGGGGCGTTGAGCGCCTTCTCAAGATGAGCCCGGTGGTGAGCACGGTCTCCGAGGAAGCCCTCAAGGTCCCCAATGTGGAGGCCCCCTCGCTGGAGGGAATCTCCGTGCTCGTCCCCACCCCGGACGACCTGACGGAAGAGGAGCTCCTGCGCGCCTTCCACGAGAAGCGCCGGGAGCTGGCCACCACGCGCGAGCGTCAACCGGGTGAGGCGCTGGAGCTGGGCGACGACGTGCAGCTCAACATCGTGGGCTACTGCGATGGGCATCTCATCCCCTTCTCCGCGCGCTTCGGCATGAAGACGGAGCTGGCGCCCATTGAAGCGCTGCCCGGGTTCTGCGAGGCCATCGCGGAGGGTGGGAAGGTGGGCGAGTCCATGCAGGTCGCCCTGGAGCTGCCGGACCTCTATCCGGTGGAGTCGCTGCGGGGGAAGCCCGCGCGCTTCCTCGTGGACATCATCGGCGCCGACCAGGTGACGATGTTGCCGGAGACCAGCGCCGAGTTCCTCGAGAAGCTCGGGATGGGCGGCACCCTGGACGAGGTGATGCTCCGCCTGCGTGACGAGTTGGAGGACGAGGGCGCGGCGGAGCTCTGGGTGCAGGCCCGGGACATGGTGCTGGACGAGGTGGCCCGGCGTGCGCCGGTGGAGCTGCCTCCCGCGCTGGTGGACGAGGAGCTGCGCCGCCGCTGGGTCCAGGCCGAGGGACAGGCGATGGTCGCGTACCAGTTCGACGTCGATGAGCAGCGCGAGGCGCTCCAGGGCTGGCTCACGGACCCCACCACGCGCGCGGACGCGGAGCGCCGGCTGCACATCGGAATCGCGCTGAAGGCCGTCACCGAGGCGGAGAAACTTCAGCTCACGCCGGAGAAGCTCGAGAAGCTCATCCGCGACCACACGGCGCCCTTCGGGCTCACGGCGGAGGACACCCACGCAGCCCTGCGCGAGTCGCCGGAGACGACGAAGCGGCTGACCGAACTCGCCTGGTACCTGCTCGCCGTGGAGCACGTCATGAACAAGGCGCAGGTCACCTTCGAGGGCGCGGAGCAGGGCTGAGGCGCCTCGCGCGAGCGAGTCCTCAGCTCTCGCTGAACCACAGGCCCACGCCGCCCAGCAGGCCCAGGCCCAGGAACAGCGCGGCGAGCCCCCACGTCTGGCGGCGCGACCACCGGAGCGATTCGCCATACCGGTGGCCGCACACCAGGATGAGCAGGGCCAACCCCAGGCAGATGGATGCGGGCCCCAGGGCCACCAGCACCTTGCGGGGCGTGCCGCTCACGTCCATCAATGCCAGCAGCAACAGCGGCCAGAAGCCGATGACGAGCAGACCGAGCACGAGCCCCAGGCCCCACCGGCCCTCGGGCGAGTCCAGCTCCATGAAGTCCAGGAACTTCATCCACCCGGAGCGGTGCTGCTCTCGACGACGTCGGGGTTCAGTGGGTTGCACGCGTGGGGACTCCTGGGACCTCTTCTAGTGCAGCGCGATGCCTATTTGAAGAAGGCGGCGACTACCAGGAGCTGCTCGCCCCGCCACCGCCCGAAGAGCCACCTCCGCCACTCCAGGAAGAGGACGAGGAGGAAGAGGATGACGACGAGGACGAAGAGCTGCTGCTGAACGAGGAGAACGAAGAAGAAGACGACGAGGACGAAGACGAAGAACCCGAAGAAGAGAACAGGGAGGAGAAGAAGGCCCAGAGGAACGAGGGCCGGCTGCTCCCGCTGACCGGGCGAGACGGTTCCGCGCCCTGGAACTGCTGTCGCCTTCCCGAGCCGGCGCGTCGCTTCCCCTTCTTGTATCGCTTCTTCTGGGTGGGACGTTGGTTCCCGCTGGAGGAGGCGGGACGAGGTCCCGAGGAGACGCGGGCCGCCCGACGGAAGTGCGGCTCCAGCCCTTCGAGGATGCCCTGGAGCATGTGCGTGCCGACGAGCAGCGGGGTCGCCGCGAAAATCAACATGATGGATCCAAACCCCAGCAACACCGGCAGGTCGGTGTGAGGGTATTTCTCGGACTCGTTGAGGATGACGAGGCTGATGGGCGCGAGCAGCAGCGAGACGCCCCATGGCCATGCGCCCCACAGCCACTGATGCCACCCGCAGGACACCAGGGCCAGCATCACCACACACCCGAGCATCACTCCCAGGGGTGAGAGCCCCTGGGCCGCCGCGAGCGCGCCCGCGAGGCCCATGCCGCCCCCCGCGAACATCGCTCCGCGAGAGACGACGCTTCGGTCCTCGGGGCTCAGGGCCGTCCATCCAGGCCGCACTCCCGCCTCCTTCCACCCGAGCAGGATGGAGCCGAGCTTCGCGCGGGCCAGCAGTCCGCCCAACACGAGATTCAAGACGAGCATCCCGTAGACGAGCGGGCGGGCATCAGCGGGCTCGGATTCATGCGCGTGGTCATGGGCCTGCTCGGAGTGCGCCCCCGCGACGGGCGACAGCGGCTCCGCCTCCGAGACCTGCTCCCGCACCCCCGCGACGATGGCCAGCAGCGCATCCGCGAGCCGCCCTTCACGCATGAGCGGCCCCTGCGCATCCAACAGGGCCCGCGCCTCGCCATCCGTCAGGCGCGTCTCCACGCCGTAGCCCACCTCCAGGCGCATCCGCCGGTCATCGCGCGCCACGACGAGCAGGACGCCGTTGTCCTGGCCCGCCTCACCGCCCTTCCACGTCTGGAAGACCCGCGCCGCGAAGTCCTCGATGGGCTGGCCCTCCGTCGTGAGCACGAGCAGGACGGCGAGCTGCACCTGCTGCTCGGAGCGCAACGCCACCAGGGACTCGGCGACAGCCTCCTTCTCCTGGGCGCTCAACATCCCGTGCGCGTCCGTCACGGGCCGCTCGATGGTCGGCGAGGAGCCCAGCAGCACGGCGGGCAGCAACAGCGTCAGCAGGGCGGCCTTCACCATGTGGAGATCTCCGACGACAGAGGCAGTGCGGACGGCAGGCCGCTCAGGCGCCCCACCCAACCGGAAGGAAAGGACGCGGCGGAGGCGTTGTAGCCCGCGGCGCGCTCGTCATACCTGCGCTGCTCCAGGGACACGCGGTTGTCCGCGCCGGACAGCTCCGCGTCGCGCTCAGGTCCGGGAGTGAGGGAATCCTGCCGCGCGCGCAGCACCTCGCGACGCTCCAGGACGTTGCGCACCTGGGCCCGTTGCCGCGCCACCTCCGACAGCGAGGACGTGAGGCCATTGCGCACCACGAGCCCCGACACGGCCCTGCTGCGCGACGGCATCCCAGGCTGGCTCCTGGAGACGCTGGACGCACCGCTGGGCTGCGCGAAAGCGGCGGACCTGGCGCAGCTCGACGCGGAGGTGGGACGCATCCACCTGGGCGGC